>NZ_JBIOAG010000028.1:0-27756 GCF_043951795.1 Liberiplasma polymorphum
TGATAACAATTGTAAAATCAGTAAAATTAGGGGAAAATTAATTTTTAATATGATATAATAATAACACAATTATTTAAGGAGGCATAAAGATGAGCCTTACATTATATCGCGTCAGTGCGTTTCCTAAGGATTCTTTAGGCGGTAATGAAGCCGGTGTCGTATTAGATGCTAAAGGGTTAACCGATCAAGAAATGTTAAATATTGCTAAACGTGTAAATTATTCAGAAACAGCCTTTTTACTACCAGGTAAAAAAGCGGATTTTAGATTACGTTATTTTAGCCCAACTGTTGAAGTCCCTTTATGCGGGCATGCCACTATTGCGACATTTAACTTAATGAGAAACTTAGAAATGGTCGAACAAAAAGAATATACCATTGAAACCAATGAAGGCATCTTAAAAGTTAGAATTGAAGAAAATACCGTTCATCTTCAACTAGCCAAACCTAAATATTTTGAAGAAATTAACCCAAGCGAAATCACAAATGCATTAGGCATTTCTAAAAATATTTTATTACCGACCCCAATCCAAGTAGTTTCAACTGGAATTAAAGAAATATTTATGGGTGTAAAAACACTTGAATCTTTAAATGCACTTGTACTAGACACAGACAAAATTATAGCATTATGTGATAAATATGATGCTTATGGATTATATATCTTCACACTTGAGACAAAACATAATTCAGATGCGCACGGAAGAAACTTCATTCCACCTATTGGTATCATCGAAGAAAGTGCAACTGGGACAGCCTCAGGAGCCCTTGCTTGTTATTTAGATAAATACTTAGATAAAAAACAAACACACTTTGTATTTGAACAAGGTTACAGTTTGTTTAAACCTTCAAGTATCGAAGTAAAACTTACCAAAGAAAATGACCGAGTTACAGATGTTTATGTAGGTGGTCGCATGCGATTTATTGACAAAATCGTTGGATTTAATCCAAATAACTAACTGAAGACGCATGTGAGGTGCGTCTTTTTTAATCGAAAGGAAAAAGCCATGAAATTGATCTCGTTAAGTTATAAAATAACACACAATTTTCCAAGTTACCCCGGTGACTACCCTCTATCTTTGGCTGCTGAGAAAACGCATGATAAAGATGGGTATCATTTAAGTATCTTAAAGCAGTCATTACATACAGGCACGCATATAGATTTACCAAATCATATGATTAAAAGCCATAAAACGTTTGAAGATTATCCACTAACTAGATTTATAAATCAAGCAGTTCTAATTGAGAATCATCCTGAAGAATGTGATAAAATTATTGAAAATCACATGGTTTTTATTAAAACAAATCATGTTGATTTAACCCATAAAGATTACTTCGATAGTTACCCTGAAATTCATGAAAAAATAATCGAAACGTGTATTAAAAAAAACGTACCAATATTAGGCATTGATACACCAAGTCCAGATTATGCACCTTTTAACACACATAAAAGGCTCTTTGAAGCAGATATCTTAATCATTGAAAACTTAAATAATCTAAGTTTACTACCCAAACATCAGCCATTTAAAGTATATGCAATCCCTTTAAATCTAGATGCAGAAGCATCACCAATCCAGGTAGTTGTAGAAATTAACGATTTGTATAAGAAAAACTAATGGTTTTTTATTTAAAAATGTTACAATAATATTAAGGGGGAATCGACCATGGATAATGAAAATAGGCTAAAAGATAGGCTGGATAGGGCGTATAAAAAAGTTGTAGAAGAGGTACTAAAATCTGAAGATCAACTCGATGCAAAACATAAATTATATCAATCAAATACAAAACGCATCGATACATCTTTAACCAATAAGTTAAAAACATTTGATGAAAGCATTACCCAACTACATGCCGATTACAAACTGATACATAGTGACCTCGAGAAAGCACACAAACAAGACATAGTTAAATTAGATAAACAAGAAAAAGAAACAACTAAAATTTATGAAAAAGACTTAAAAGAGCTTGATCAAGAACTTGAAAGCAAGCGTACTTTAAACACGCTTAAAGAAGAAAAAATTGATAATGATTATAAAATTACCCTAGATAGTATAAAACAAGATTACAATAAAAAACAAGAAGCACTCGATAAAGAGATTGATAAAGCCAATAAAAATTTCTATGAAAAACAGCTTCAACTAGAAAAAGAAACCGATATTAAAAAGACCACCCAAACAACCATAAACGAAGAAAAAAATAAAGAATTATCACTTTCAATAGATAAAGTATACGAGTCAGCTATAAAAGAAACTCAATCAATTGAAAAAAAATTAAAAGAGTTTGAAATCGCATTTTCTAAATCAATTAAAGAAGCTTTAAAAGCCTATAAAGAGGCTTTAAAGCCTATAGATTTAGAACTAGAAACATTACTAAAAAATCACGAAACAGATTTATCAGAAATCAATACATATTATGATAATGAAATCAATAAAAAAACAAAGTATCAAAAAGAAAAAGAAAAAATAGCTGACCACACAGCCGCAAATGATTATGCAAAAGAAATCAAAAAGCTACAAAAAACACTTAAAGAAACCATTGATAATAAAAAAGAGCAATATAAACAAGCAAAAATACCAATTGATAAACAAAAAGAAGATACAATCAAACACCATCAAGACACACTCTTTAACCTAAAAAAAGACGGTATCGAGAAAATATATCTTTATTTAAATAGTCTTCACGTTGTCAAAACCAAACAATTGATTGATATAAACACGATCAACATTAAACTTTTAGAACAACAAGCTGAATTCAATTATAAAATGGATAGTGTTCAAATCGATCATGATATCCAAATGATTAACTATAACCAAACGCAAGAAGAAGCGAGACTTTATTATGAAAACTTTACAGAACGCTTAAAACCTACCCAAACCATCGATGAAGAATCAGCAAAAAAAACATTTAACGAACAATTAAATGAACTTACAAAATCCCGCAACTATATTAAAGAAGTGCATAAAAAAGATGTAAAACTAAGAAAACTACAACACGCGTTAACGCTACATCAAATTGATTATGAAAAAGATCGTTTATCGCATATGTTTACTTTCGATAAACGCGCCCTTCAAATCGATAAAAATAATCATTTTGTTACAAAAGATAATGATAAAGAAAACTTCCTCATTAAGCACTATTATATTTACACCAAAAACTATATCGCTTTAAAAAGTGATGGTATGTTAGTGTACAAACCAAGCGTTGAAAAAGAAGTTGAAAACCGTAAAAACCTAGAAATTACACGCTACGAAAAAATGATGAAGCAAGCAGAAAAAGATCATGAAATCATCATGAACAATATCGAAGAAATTTATAAGCATGAAATTAAAATATACGAAGAAGCTTATAAAGAAATCGAACAAACCCATAAAGAAACCATTATTCAACTTGCTAAACATCATCAAGAAGAACTTCAAAAAGATAAAGATGCCATCGACTTACTTGATCCTAAAGCAGATAAAGGGCTCATTAAAAAACAACTTAAAGCGTTTGATTATAAGAAAAATGAGTTCAAAGAAATTATGGATGAAAAGAAAGTTGAATTAGAGGAAAAACTTGCTATTTATCAAAAAATGATTGATCAAATTAAAGGCTATCGTTTACATTCTTCTGAAGAAGCAGACACGTTACTCAATCACATTAAAGATCAATTAAGTGATGCAATTAATCATGTGAAACTGCAAGCAGCTGATGAGATTGAACGTTATAACAAACTTTATTTTGAAATTAAACATAGTTCAGATTTATTTGAAACATTCCAACGACAAAGAGAAGAAGATACATTAACTGAAGCAGGAGAATACTTAAAAGTCCGCCAAGCTAAAGAAAATGAAACGAAAGCGACCTATAAAGAAATGCTTAATAAATCCTTAGAGTCGATTAAAAATACATTCAAAGCTTATGAAGAAGAAAATCATAACGATCAAAATGAAACGATAGAAAATTGTAAAAAAGCCATCGAACAAATTGAAACAATTAAAGAAGAAAACCTTAAAAATTTAATTGATCAGTTTAATCACGAAAAACGTAGATTAGAAGGCTTAATAGCTAAATTAACTAATAACTACGACCAACAGCTTAAACAATTAACCAACGAAAAAGATAAAGAAAAAGCATTATGCTTCAAACGTAAAGACGAAGCAGAAAACTTATTAAAAGAGACGCTATCGATTAGACAAAAAGAAAAAAATGCCTACATCAATGAACGTGAACATTTAAAAATCAAAGACTTAAATCGATACAAAGAGTTCCAAAATCAAATCCTAAAAGGTCTTGAAGTAGATGCAATTAACCGTTTAAATGAAGATCAAGTACAGGATATAAAAGACTATCTTTTAGGGGTCAAGGCGATAGAATTTCAGAAGTAAAAGAGGTTACATATGGAAAAAAGCATACGTAAGATAACGAGTATTTTATTTCTCGTTGGATTAGCTATTTTTACCCGTGTTGCACTAGAACTAGTTTATAAAACGTTAAATATTATTTATGAATTTTCACCTTCTGCAGGGTTCTTAATTAGAACCCTTTTTCTCGTATTGGTGATTATCATTTGGTTATCGGTTACCTTAAGAAGTGAGAACCCTTATAATAAACTTCCTTGGTTATTAATCTTGGCATTTGAACCGGTCATAGGCATCACACTATTTCTAACGTTTGGAAGGAGTTTTAAAAATAGTTATCGTTATAAAAAGCGCCCATTAATCAAGTCAAATGATTATATTACTAAAGAAGATTCACCATTAAAACTATCACTAAATAAAGAAGAAACACCCGAATATATTCAAGAGATATTTGAAACCGCCCACAAAATTGCTTTTCATCAACCGTTTAATGATACCGCCGTTCGCATTTTACAAAACGGCGAATCATTTTATCCAGATTTGATAGAAAAACTCAAAGATGCACAGGCATTTATTTTATTTGAAACTTATATTTTTAGAAGTGATACTAGAGGCAATGAAATTATTGATATTCTCATTGATAAAGCCTCAAATGGTATAAAAGTATTTTTTATTGTTGATGGGTTTGGTAGCGTATCAAGAATGTCTTTAAAATCACGTAAACGCTTGAAGCAATCAGCCGTCGAATTTATTATAAATGACCGTGTATACTTTCCGTTTTTCAATACGCGATTAAATTTTAGAAATCACAGAAAGATTGTTGTAATTGATGGCCTTGTTGGCTATACTGGCGGGATGAATATTGGTGATGAGTATGATAACTCCATATTATATGATTATCATTTCCGTGATACACAAGTTTGTTTAGAAGGGGCAGCAGTCTCATCACTGACGACATTATTTTTTAAAGACTACTATTATAATAAAGGCATACACATTACGGATGATTTTTATTATCCTAAAACAAAAGTTCGTAAACAATCTATTACTCAAATTTTGCAATCAGGACCAGAATCTGATGAAGCCAATATTAGAAATGTATACTTGAAAATGATATTTAAAGCCAAAAAATCAATTAAAATTATGACACCATATATGGCACTTGACCAAGAAATTTATACAGCATTAAAAGTTGCGCAACTATCTGGTGTGAATGTAGAAATTATTATTCCTGGTACACCGGATAAATACTTAGTCTATAAAGTTACTCAATATTTTGCGCACGCTTTTGCTAGACATGGCATTAAAATATATGTATATCAGCCTGGTTTTAGTCATAGTAAAATCTTAATGATTGATGATTGCTTGGCAAGTGTTGGGAGTTATAATTTAGACAACAGAAGTGCCATAATCGATTTTGAAGTGAGTGCTTTGTTTAATGATAAAGAGGCACTTCATCAATTAGTCATTGATTTTGAACAAGATAAAAAAGAAAGTATTTTAATAGATCCTTCAGAAAAAAGACCTATTTTTGCAAAATTGTTTGAGGGCATTATGAGCATATTCACCCCAATTATTTAAAGGAGATACCGCTATGATTACAGTTAAGCATTTATCAAAAAGTTATGGCACTGTTCACGCAGTGAAATCTATTTCATTCCAAGTTAAAGAAAGTGCCTTTTTTGCATTGCTTGGACCTAATGGTGCTGGAAAGTCTACAACAATTGAAATTATATCGACCCTACTAAGTCATGATGAAGGTAGTGTCAATGTCAATGGATATACACTAGGGCGAGAAGATGAGGCAATTAGAAATTCTATTGGTGTCGTATTTCAGTATAGTACGCTTGATGCAAGATTAAGTGTCCAAGAGAATTTACGCGTTCGCGCATCGTTTTATAAAATGGATAAAGAAACGTTTAAAGAACGCTATGAAGCTTTAAGAGAAAAAATTCAGTTTGGTGATTATGAACACCAACGAGTTGAAACATTAAGCGGCGGACAATAAAGAAAGATTGATATCGCCAGAGCTTTACTACACAATCCTAAAATTTTAATTTTAGATGAACCAACAACAGGATTAGACCCTAAAAGCCGAAAAGAGATTTGGTCACTTATTTTAGACTTAAAGCAAGCCACAAATATGACCATATTTTTAACCACCCATTACATGGAAGAAGTCTTAGATGCAGACCATGTAATTATCATGCATGAAGGTGAAATTTTGGCTGAGGATTCTGCAGATAATCTGCGCATAAAATATGCACAAGATACACTAAAACTTGTTGCCCATAAAGATATATTGGAACGACTTGATGCAGATAACATTATTTATAAACGCGTAAATAATCTTATTCATGTTCCATTAAAAACCCCTTTTTACGGCATTAAATATGTTCAAAAATACCTGCCTCAAATTGAAACATTTGAAATCATTAAAGCAAGTATGGATGACGTATTCTTAAATATAACAGGAACAAAACTGGAGGATAATAGCCATGATTAGTCGCTTAGTTTTAAGACATATTACGCTTTATGTAAGGGCGCGTTGGGCTGTCTTTTTCTCATTTTTATCTGTGTTAATTATCCTCGGGTTATTTATGTTATTTTTAAGAGATTCATTTGGCGGGGATTTTGGAGAGTTGCCTTATGCAGATTATGTTATCCATACATGGATATTTTCAGGGGTTTTAATGGTATCAACTGTCACAGTACCCCTAGGATTTTATGTTGTCACGATTAGAGATATCGAACTAAAAACCATCAATGATTTTTATGTTGCCCCGATTAAAAGAAGAAATATAGTCATCAGTTACTTTATTGCTGCATTACTCATTGGTAGTATATTCGGATTGTTTAACTTAGTTGTCGGGCAACTTTATATTGGTTTTAAATTTGGCTTATTCCTAGATTTCTTCACGTTATTAAAACTTGTACTGTTAGTTATTTTTTCATCAAGTCTATTTTCAAGTTTATTCTTTTTAGCTTTAACTTATATAAAGTCCTCAGATGCTCATGGGACACTTGGAACATTGATTGGAACGCTGATTGGATTTTTAACCGGATTATATATTCCAATAGGTGTACTAGGCAATACCATGCGTAATATATTAAGTTTACTTCCAACCATGCAAATGGGATCCATTTTCCGCATTGTTTATATGGAAGATTCTTTAGATAAAGCTTTTGTTGGTGCAGGTGCATTTAGAGTACAAATGGAATCTTTTTTAGGGGTTTCGCTTGAACTATTTAATCAGGTCATATCGCCTTGGTTAACGATGATTATTTTAATAATTTGGACCATTATCTTTTTAACCCTGTCAA
Organism: Liberiplasma polymorphum; assembly: GCF_043951795.1. Lineage (NCBI taxonomy): Bacteria > Bacillati > Mycoplasmatota > Mollicutes > Liberiplasmatales > Liberiplasmataceae > Liberiplasma > Liberiplasma polymorphum. Next base: position 7,659 of record NZ_JBIOAG010000028.1, read on the forward strand.
TTATGAGACTAAACGCCTTTAAACGTTAGAAATCCTCTGATTACAGAGGATTAATTTTCTTGCTATTTTTATGTTAGATAATCTATTATGGTGCTATAATAAAAATAAGTAAAAAAGGAGGTTTCAATATGCATATCAAAGATATTAAACAAATCTCTACTAAAAAAGGAGATTCAGGGACATCAAGAAACTATTCAAATGACTTATATTCAAAAGATGATGTTTTATTCGATACTTTAGGTACTATGGATGAACTGAGCTCTTTTTTAGGCCTAACCTTCCATTATACAAATTACGAAAAAATTAAAACCATTCAAGCAACCTTACAAGCCATTAATGCATTGATTGCGACTAATGTAAAAACCCATAAAGAAACATACGATAAACTAAGACATATTAATGAAAAAGATATTCAGTTCATCGAAGAAGAAGAGCAAACCTTACTTTCTCACGCACCCATTGAACCACGCTTCTTCTTACCCGGTAGCGAAGCAAGCATTGCTGGGGCTTATTTTGATCTTGCACGTGCGATATGTCGCAGAGCTGAACGTATGCTTGTAAAATTTATAAACACAAATGAACGTGAAGATTTATCCTTTGTAAGACAATATTTAAACCGATTAAGTGATTTATTATTTATATTAGCTCGTAATTTCTAAGTAACGCATTATTAAGGAGTTTTATATGTTTAAAGTAATCAGAAAATCTCATGTAGGAAAAGAAGACTATGGGTTCGTAACAATTTACCATCATTTTTCGTTTGGAGATTTTTACGATAAATCAAGAATGGGTATAGGGCCTTTACGGGTTGTAAATTTAGAACGTATTATCCCAAAATATGGTTATGATACCCATCATCACCGCGATATGGAAATGATAAATTTTGTTTATAAAGGCATTTTAACTCATAAAGATGAATTAGGAAATGAAGTGAATCTACCTAAAGGCGGCATTCAATATATTCGCTCTGGATCGGGATTTAGTCATAGTGAATGGAATCATCAAGATGAATCCTTAAGAATGATCTCAATTTGGATTGAACCCAAAAAGAGAAATTTAGAACCAGTATATAGTCATAAGGTTTTAAGTGAAGAAGCCATCTTTAATAAAATTGTTAAAATAGCTTCTTATAAGGATGATGCACTATTCAAAATTAATCAGGAAGTGAATGTATTTGTGATGATGCTTGATGAAGAACATTACAAAAATTTTGAATTAAGAGGGGCATCAGAAGTTTACTTAGTTCAAATAGATGGTGAAGCTTATATTAATGGTAAGCAAATATATGCAGGCGATGCAGTCCATGCCACAGAAACCCTTCATATTCAACCGATTTCTCATGCACACTACATTATAATTGAAGTTAGTTAAAAGCACTTATTAAGTGCTTTTTCTTATTTTAATGGCAGTTAATCCGTGCTATAATAGGTGTGATATTTAGAATAAATTTAAGCGAAGGAGATATTAACATGGAAAGAAAAATTGGTATTGTTACAGACACAAATGCCTGTTTAGATTATTTCGATCATCATTACGACATTCCCATTTTACGCTCGATGATTCATTTAGGGGATGAAGAGTTTCTTGATCACATCGAACTAACAGCGGATTCATTTTACGCCCGTATAGAATCAGATAAATCATTAGTCCCAAAAACCTCGCAACCCCCAACAGCTATCATGATTGAAACGTATGAAGCAATGAAGAAAAAAGGCTACACAGATTTGATAGTTATAACGATTTCAAAGCATATGAGCGGTATTTATGGGGCAGCCCAAATTGCGGCTCAAAGCGTTGATGGACTAAGCGTTCATGTCGTTAACTCAAACTCAGTAGCGTTTCCTCAAGCTAAAATGGTACTAACAGCCGCATCCATGGCTGCATCTGGTAAAACAGTCGATCAAATTCTAAAATCAATAGAATTTATCAGAGATAACAATCATATTTACTTTGCAGTAGACACATTAACTTATCTAGTTAAAAACGGACGTTTATCAAATGCCCAAGGCTTTTTAGGAAGTATGTTAAAAATTAAACCACTACTTCATATATCTAAAGAAGGTAAAGTTGAAAGTGTTGAAAAAATTCGTACATTCTCTAAAGCGGTAGACCGTGTGATTGAGATGTTTTTAGAAGAAACAAACGGATTGAACATTGAACCATTTATTTGTCATGCTAACAACGAAAAAGTACGAGATTATATTACTTCAAAGATTCAAGAAGTACGTCCTGAGTTTACAGAAATCTTTAGTATGCCACTTACACCAGCCGTTGGCGCACACGCTGGACCTAAAGCGATAGGACTCGGGTACTATTTAAAAGATTAACTAATTTATTTGTATACTAATTAACTTATGTTACAATGAAACTAAGTTGTAAGGATAAGGTGATGTTATGGATTCGAAAAACTTGTTTTACCATTTAGCAAGGATTATTACTATATCAATCGTACATTTGATTATCGCAGTATATGTCTACACATTACATATTTCTACTATTTATGTAGGGCTTGTTTTGGTGTTTATCACCATGGCTATTATGTTGAGGTACTTTACACTTACCATACAGTTAACCCTCGCAAACCGTGTTAAACGGAAAAAGGAAACAGACCCTTATCTCATAGTGAACGTGATATTAGGCATTATAGTAAATGCCACAATTATTTACGGATATTTCTTAGTTGTCTTTTTTTACATTACCAAAATCATGGAATACTTTGCATAAAAAAAGCACAATATGTGCTTTTTTATTTATAGAAAAACGTTTTAAAGAACTCAATATAGTGTGTTAACTCTTGTTCTAAAATGCGTAAGGCATCATCGTTTTCCTTATCAGGGTGTGCTTTTTCCCATTCAGAAGTAATACGGTTAAATGTCCAAGTAACGATTTTATAAATTTCATCTAAATAATCAGAACTTCTAAATTTACTTTCATCGATGTTTTCAAACATGCGTTTATAATTTTTAATCGTGAAATTATTATAGATCTTCGTGCGTTTTAAAGCGAAAGATTCATCATTATTTAAATGAATGCGCTTTAAAAACATCGCAATCACTTTATGCTTTTGTAACGCAGTGGATTTAGCGATAATAAGATATTTTAAACGATCAAAAAGATCCCTGTTTTCAAATGGGAATTCTACGAATATGTCTCTGTGAATGACTTGCCAAGCCATCTCATAGAGTGTGAAATAAAAGGTTTCTTTGTTGTCAAAATAATGAAAGAGTAAGCCCTTAGAAACATTTGCGGCTTTTACGATTTCATTCGTAGAGACTTTTTTATAGTCTTGTTTTGCGAATGCCTTGAAGCCAGCTTTAATGAGTTCGTTTTTTAGTTGGTGTTCTTTCATATTAATCACCCAATCTTATACTTTTATTATACTATATATGCTATAATACGTTTAATATTTTACTGCATGATTATTTGAGGAGGAATCTTATGATTGATGAAAACGCTTTAACAAGGGCGAAAAAACTAGTTTTAAATGGTCGCTATCAAGTCTTCCACGTTAAGCACTTAGAACCCTTTTTAGAACTTGAAAGTATGGATCGTGTGGTTGTAGGTGGTAAAGAGTACATGCCTTATTTTCATAAAACCACGCAACAAATTGTTTACGGTTATCATGAACAAGTTAATGGCCAAATCATATTTCATTATTTAGCTTTTTCAAAGTTTGATTATTTTTACGGGTCTGATGATTCGTTTATCTGGTTTGATAAAGATGATTTTGGGTTTACGCATTTATAGTAGAGGAAACTCTACTTTTTTTATGCTTTTAAAACCGTTGATAAATCAATAGAAGATAATCGTTTATAAACCATCATAGTAACAGCTAAGATAAGCGTGCTTACCACGATAAAACTAAGCACTGTAACCGGGAAATAAACAGACAAGTTAAACGCAAATCCCAGTGCGGTGTATAAATAGTTTCTCATAAATAATAAAGCAGCCGAAACGATAAAATAACTCAGAATAAATGCGATGAGTAAGCCTACCCATGTTTTATAGAAATAACGCACATATAGTTCTTTATCATAATAACCTAATGCTTTTAACGTTAAATAGGTTGGGACTTCATTTAGTAAACGATTTAACGTTAAGAAATAAAACATTAGTAGTGAAACAACAAGCGCTAAACTCATAAGTAAGAAGGTAACTTGATTAGATAATGTAAATAGCGTTTCTAGTTCCTTAGCCACATCTTCATAGTTAACAATGCGAATAGCTTGGGGGTCACTAATGGTTTCGTTCATTGTATAGTAACCATTAAAATACTCTGCAGGAAATCCTAATCGAGCATTTAAATCCGCTTGATTAATATAAATTGCACTTTCAATTAAATCATTATTAATTCCGACAATTTCCTGCGTATAAACTAAACTACCAAAGCGAAGACTCACCGTATCGCCAATGGTTAAATTATATTTCATTGCAGCATGTTGTGTTATCACAAAGCCATCAAGCAGGAGTACATTTTTCGCCAAATCGTTATCAACAAGTTTTTTTAAAGTGACCTCTTGACTAATACCATAAGCTGAAACTGTAAATGTTTCATCAAGAAGTTGATTATTGATTGCAACCATTTTAGTCGTGGTCGTTGTGAAAGGTTCACTTTCAGGACGTATGGTATTTGTAAAACGCGATAAAACCACGCGGTGGGTATAATCATTGCCTTCCAAAGTCGTATCCTTAAAATCGGTAATCATGTTCCTAGTAAATAGGGATAGTAAAAACAAAGAACTCACAATCGTAAACATGACAAGTGATACTAAACCACGTCTATAGGTAATAAGCATTAATTTAAACTTACTTAGTACAGGTTTATAATTAAAGCGACTTAAAAGTGCAAAACTATAAAAATAGATAAACATCAAAATTAAAATTATTGGCGTTAATACAGCTTTAGCAATCAAAGTAAAATCAATACTAAAATCAGCGTGTGGCATTTGATAGCGGATACTATAGGCTTGAAAATAATAATAACTCATTAAGATGCCGCTTAAACAAGCTATGAGAATTATCATCGATAAAACAATCCCTAAACTAAGTAAAGATGTAGATAACATCGTTTTTGAATACCCTAAAGCAGTAAGTAAAGTTAAGTCTTGTTTTTGTTGGTCGATGAAATGCTTTAAATAAAGCAGCACTAAGATAAACCCAAAAAAGATAAATATTCCTAAAAATAATTCACTTAATATGCCTGCAAAATTTGTTTCTATATAGATTGCGTTCACACGCATATTATATTCAAGTGGTACGATGGTTTGAACCATCTGCATGTTTCTACCAAGTAAATGAAGTTCTTGTGTATAAATATCTTGAACATCGAAAGTTTCAGCTAATAAGGTAAAATCACCTTTTGCTTGGTATTTAATCGTGAAAGGTCTTGTCATAGAATAAATTCCTTGATCTGTTGCTAAAATGAGTGTTTGATGTTTAGGGTTATAGTTTAACGCATTGGCCTTAATCGTAGGGAGTATATAATCTGGCGCATAAAAGTAACCAACAATGGTATAGGTTCTATGCAAAATACTAAATGAATCCCCAATACTTAAACCATTCGCTTGAGCAAACGCTTTATAAACGTTAATTTCTTGATGATTTTCAGGAAGTCTACCTTCGTGGACTAAAGGGATATTAATTAGTTCATTAATCGATATAAAACGGTATATATTATCACCAGTTTCAATGTTCATAAATACACTACGCTCAATTTCAAATCCATAATCGTTTATTAAAGGCAACATAATTGGATCATATAAAGTATCAAACAAATCAGGTCGTGCATAAATACGCTCTTGGATAATACGGTTTATAAAATTCATTTGAACAGGATTGGTTTCATCAAGCCCAACACATTGTGCGATTTGTAAGGTTTGACAAACCGTTAAACGCTGTTGACCTGTTAAAGATTCAAAACGTATTTGTCCTAAGGTTATATGAAAATCTTCGATATTTTGACTACTTGTAAAATCATCTACGGGTTCAACCAATCTAGTAGTTAACATATTAATGCTTACATAAGAGGCAATAATTACGAACAAAATAAACCCAAGAATCATTGGGTATAAGTAATTTTTTATCAGTTTTTTGAACTGATCTTTAAATAAAATCTTCATAAAAAACCCCCGAAGCAATATAGTTTTATTATACACGAAAATGACACACTTACAGCATTGACCACACTCACATTATAAAACATTATAATTAGTTAAAGTAATTATTTTGTACCTTACACAATTTATTCACAACTAAATTATATAATAAAAATATATTACAAAATTATAAAGGGGTGTTTTAAATGAAAAAGGTTTTATCTTTATTCTTATTACTAACCCTCACGCTATTACTTAATGCTTGTGGTTTATTTGGACAACCAGACCCAGATCCAGACGACAGAACGCCACCAACTATTTTAGGTGTTACAAACGTCACGATTACTCAAGGAACAGCATTTGATCCACTTGCAGGTGTAAGTGCAGTAGATACAGTAGATGGGAACTTAACAAGTGCAATTACTTTTATAGGAACTGTCGATATTAATACACCGGGTAGCTATACACTAACTTATAGTGTTACAAACACTAACGATCAAACCACTACAGTTAGTCGTACAGTCACTGTAACTGAAGTCGATCCAGATCCAGATCCAGACCCAGATCCAGACCCAGATCCAGATCCAGATTTAATTGATACAATCATTGCATCTTGGACAGGGGATTTAGCATTTATGAATCCACTCATGGCGTCTATGGGCATTACACAATCATTTGAACTTACTACAGTTGTAAATGTAACATATCTAGATCCATTCGATGGAGCTGAATATGATACAGAACTCACGATGATTGATACGTATGTAAGATTACTTGAAGCTACTATGATTAAACGCGACATGATTATTGATGTATACGACTTACCTGAACCAGTATCATTTAGTGTAATTCTCGTTATCTATGATGACTCAGTTATCGTCTACCTCAATATTGCACCGCTACTTGAGGAACTATCTGGTGGTGAAGTAGAGGTTATCTTTGAAATGTTAGATGTTCACCATGACTGGGCAAAATTTAGATTTGATGATTCACTCGCTAACATGGTAGAGTTTGAACTCATGAAATTATTCTTGCGTGAAATTATGATTGCACGTATGCCAGAATTAGAACATCTAGACGAAGTTGAAGACATGCTTTTAGAACTTATCGGTGCAGATAAAGAAGAAGCAAATATTCAATTACAATTATTATTTGATACATTATTTACATTTGATTTAAATGCTGTCGTTGCACATTTCTTTAATATCAACTACAGTCATTTAATCGAAAATGGAGAAGAAAACGTTATTCGCCCTGAAGTTATAGCACTCATGCTAGAACTTGAAACAGATTTAAGAGCAGACGGATTCGATTTTGATTTATACTTTGATATTTTAGAAACCGATGGTGTGTTTGCATTACTCGATGCATTAACCATACCACAAGCAGAAATCTTAGCGGATTACTTGGAAGGGATTCCGTTTGTCATGCTACTTGAATCTTATCAAAATGGAACATTAATTGAAGATTTCCTCTTATTTGCTATTGAAGAAGGGGAAATGGAATTAAGAGACGTACCAGGACTAGATTATGACGCACTACATGCTTATATAAGTAATATCGACTTAGTTGCTTTAAGAGATGCTGTAGAAGTGTTTGACTTTAACGAGCTCATTCAAGCACTTTATAGTGGCGATTTCCTCAACTACTTCGATGATTTAGAAGATAGTGAGTTTAAAACTTTATTAAGCATTGTTCACGAAGTTGTTTTATACAATATGCGTGAATTAGGTGCTATATATGAATACCAAACATTGATAAGTGACTTTGGAAGATTCAAACCATTTATCACGATGGACTTCTTTGGTAGTCATGAGGAAATGGAAATTGATTTAGATCGCGTTGATGATGATTATTTACAAGCAACTATGTACTTAAGTCATGACTTATTCTATGCATTCGCGGTTGAATTCTTTGGTGAAGTTTGGCTTTATATTGATCAGTTACATAGCGTAAACTTACCACAAGTAAATCCAATCAATTGTACAGGTGTAGACTGTGAAGAATTCTATGAGTTAATCGCATTATTTGAGTTCTTAGAAGGTATGGATCCAATGGAACTCATCATGTTAATTAATCCAGAAACCCGTGATGCGATTTACATGAACATGGATTTGGTTCCATTCTTAGAATATATCGGATTACAAGTAGAAGAACCTTCACCATTTACAAGATTTGACATTGAAATGACGATTAAAGGTAACCAAACCATTACCTTGCCAACTGAGTTTAATGATGTAAACCGCATTATGGAAGAAGTTGGACAATATGCTTTAATCGATCAAATGTATCAAATGCTTAAAAATATTTATTGGGAATTAGATAACTTAGAAGAAGGTACTTATGCATTAGAAGATCTAATTGAAATCGTTGGAACTGTAGGTATTTTCCATAAAACACTAACAACATTTACCATTACTGAAGACGACATTATCGGTCATTTCGTTTATATCGATGGTAAACTCGTTACAACAGCACCAGTATCACTTAACTTCTTAGAAGAAGAAGTAGACCAACAACATACAAGAACATCATTCTTAGAATTGATTGGTATATTAGAAGAAGATAACTTTACACTTACTCGATTATTACTTGTATTCTTCTCATATGAAATCTATGATGATTTATATGGTTGGGATGACTGGGATTGGGATTACAATAATGATTATTATTATAATCAGTTCCCAATGATTCATGATTTTGATGATATCGCATGGGCCGCTAGCAATTATTCAGACGAATTATGGGTATTATTTGGCTATAATAACATGTGTTACGATTGTAGTTGGATGCATTGGGATATATATCATTACTATTACAACACAAACCCAAATCATTACTTAAGACTTTATGTAATTAACTATAACAATTCTTGGAGCTCTGCACCATTTGGATTTACCTGGGATCAACCGTTCTTAGCAATCTATGATGGCGATGTCCTAATTGAAATCGTTTACAATCCAGGGGATATTTTGGATACTATGTATAATTTATCTCAAGGAACATATTTACCTCCAGGAGCATAAAAACCATTAAAAGGCGCGAAAAATAGCGCCTTTTTTTGTATGACAAAAAAAGATTGACAACGCTTACATTATCTACTATAATTAACTCGGAAAGCATACAGAGGCGCGTGTGATGGGTATCTATTCCTTCATAAGAAGTTGGACATTCTTTAGGATAGAAAAGGCATCACACGCCGAAAGTTGCGAAACGTCCAACTCGCAAACTTGATGAGTGTAGGGACACTACAATCATTGCCATTTCTTTGAAAATGGAGAGCTGTTTATTTAAAAACAGCTCTTTTTTGATATTTTAAGGAGGAAATTTATGATTAAATCTATGCAAATCGGAGAAAAAAGAACGTATCAACGAACGATTACAAAAGAGGATGTTTTAACATTTGGAACGTTAACTCATGATATGAATCCCGCGCATTTTGATGAAGATTATGCTGCAAAAACTATGTTTAAAAAGCCAATTGTTCACGGCATGTTACTGGGGTCATTATTTAGTAAAGTTTTCGGACTTGAATATCCAGGTGAAGGCACGATTTATTGTTCACAATCATTGAAATTTTTAAGACCAGTTTACCCAGATACATTATTAAGTGTAGTCATCACAGTTAAAGAAATTATACTAAAAAAAAATAGAGTCATATTTACAACAGAAATATTTAACGAGTCAAACGAACTAGTCTTAACAGGTGAGGCCATGATGATGCCACCTAGAAAGGATGCCTAATGAATAAATGGATTGAAAAACAAACCTTTTTAGATCAGTTAAAAGATGGCTTAAGTATAATGGTTGGTGGGTTTATGGCATGTGGATCACCGGAACTACTCATTGATTGGATATATGAGAGTCATGTAAAAGAATTAACCATTATTTGTAACGATGCAGGATACCCTGATAAAGGGGTAGGGAAACTTATTGCCAACGGGCAAGTTAGAAAACTCATCGCTTCACATATTGGGTTAAATCCAGAAGCAGGACGATTAATGAGTGAAGGCAAAATGGAAGTAACGCTTGTCCCTCAAGGGACACTTGCAGAACAAATTAGAGCTTATGGGGCAGGACTTGGTGGGATTTTAACCCCAACGGGTATCCATACCGTAGTTGAAGAAGGAAAAAGCGTGATTAATGTACAAGGAAAAGACTATTTGTTAGAAGAAGCACTTGGCGCAGATTTAGCTTTAGTTGAGGCGAATGCGAGCGATGAACTAGGGAATTTAATCTATGATAAAACGGCCCGTAACTTTAATCCTATAATCGCAACCGCAGCTAAAAAGGTGATGGTATTGGTGCATCATAAAGTTAGTCATATAGACCCAGAACATATTATTACGCCTCATATATTTGTTGATGGCTTAATTGAGGTGGATCGCTATGCATAATGCAAAAGAAATCATCGCAAAACGTATTGCTAAAGAATTAAAAGATGGTGATTTAGTTAATTTAGGTATTGGACTCCCTACTTTTGTTGCCAACTATATACCAAGTACCATTTCAGTATTTTTACAAAGTGAAAATGGTCTTATTGGGTTAGGCCCAAGTCCTGAGACTGAATTAGATATCGATAAAAACTTAACGAATGCTGGTGGACAATATGTCACTTTAATGCCAAACGGTATGTATTTTGATTCCGCAACATCTTTTGGAATTATTAGAGGTGGTCATGTGGATATAACAGTGTTAGGCGCTTTAGAAGTTGATCAAGAAGGTTCGCTTGCATCATGGATTATTCCAGGTAAACTTGTCCCTGGAATGGGTGGGGCAATGGACTTAGTAGTTGGGGCAAAAAAAGTTATTGTTGCAACGACCCATACTAATAAAGGCATCTCTAAGATTAAGCAAACTTGCACATTGCCTTTAACGGCGTATAAAGAAGTTGATTTAATTGTGACAGAACTAGCCGTCCTTGAAGTAAAAGAAGATGGGCTTTATTTAATAGAGCGTCATCCAGATGTAACCATAGAAGAAATTATTGCCCAAACAGAAGCACCATTAAAATATAATCATGTATCACTTATGGAGGTATAAATCATGAAAGTCATTCATAGATTAAGATTAAGCCAACAAGACGCGCATTACGGAGGAAACTTAGTAGACGGTGCAAAAGTTCTTGCATTTTTTGGTGATGTAGCTACAGAACTTCTAATTCATATCGATGGAGATGAAGGATTATTTAGAGCTTATGAAAAAGTGGACTTTTTAGTACCTTTATATGCAGGTGATTTTATTGAAGTTGAAGCCCAACTTATTCACAAAGGTAATACTTCAAGAAAAATGCATTTTAAGTGTTATAAAGTGATTACTGCAAGAACAGATATAAATGAAAGTGCTGCAGATTTACTAGACGAAAAAATTCTTACAACCGAAGCCATTGGGACATGCATTACACCACTAAATAAACAAAGATTGTCTCATGAATAAACTTATTATTACCTGCGCGATATCTGGTGCAGAAGTTAAAAAAGAACATAATCCATATGTCCCATATACGATTGAAGAAATGGTTTCAGAAGCTTATGAAGCCTACAGTGCAGGGGCTTCAATTATTCACCTGCATGCAAGAGAAGATGATGGTAAGCCAACCCAAGATGCTAAAAGATATGAAGCAATTATAAAAGCCATTAGAAAAAAATGTCCTGATGTGATTATTCAACCATCAACAGGTGGGGCTGTAGGCATGGATATGACTACAAGACTCCAAGTCACAAAGTTACCCCTTGAAATGGCAACCCTAGATTGTGGGACACTAAATTTTGGTGGAGATGAAATTTTTGTGAACACTGAAAACGATATTAAACTAGCAGCTCAAATCATGCATGAGAAGAAGATATATCCTGAACTCGAGTGTTTTGAAAAAGGGCATATTGATATGGTTTTGAGGTTACACAAAAAAGGGTTTATCCATGAGCCACTTCATTTTAGTTTTGTCTTAGGGGTTAATGGTGGAATGACCGGAGAATTAAGAGATTTTCACTTTTTAAAAGAAAGCATTCCCCCGCACGCAACCTTTAGTGTTGCAGGGATAGGAAGATATGAGTTTACCCTAGCAGAACTCGCCATACAATATGGCGGGCATGTTCGCGTGGGGTTAGAAGATAATATCTATATTGAAAAAGGTGTGTTAGCCAAAGGAAATCGTGCATTAGTAGAAAAAGTGGTTCAAATGGCGAAACACTATAACCGTCAAATTGCTAGTCCAAAAGAAGCAAGACAAATTCTAAAGATGAAGGAGTTTGATTCAAATGAAATACTCTAAATATGGTATTCACCGTGTTATTGAACCGGTTGGAATTTTACCACAAGCTGCAAAAAAACTTGATAACACCCCAATTTGTCATCCTAATGAGATGCTCATAGAAGTGGATACATTAAATATTGATTCGGCTTCATTTCATCAAATAAAAGAAGCATGTTCAAACGATATAGAAAAAATGAAAACGATGATACTAGATATTGTAACTAAACAAGGTAAGATGCAAAATCCTGTAACTAAAAGCGGCGGCATGCTCATTGGTAAGGTAAAGGATGTTGGAGAAAAATTTCATGATCAATCCATAGAAATAAACACTAAAATTGCGACGCTTGTTTCATTATCGCTTACGCCTTTATATATTGATGAAATTTTGTCTATTAATTTAAGCAATGAACAAGTAAAAATTAAAGGGGACGCAATCTTATTTGATTCAGGTATTTACGCTGTGATTCCGGATGACTTAGATGAAAAACTAGTTTTAGCTAGTTTAGATGTGGCTGGGGCACCAGCACAGGTGAAAAACTTAGCTAAAGATGGGGATACAGTGTTTATTATCGGTGCAGCTGGAAAAAGTGGCTTATTATGCGCTTATCAAGCTAAAAAACAAGTTGGACCTTACGGAAAAGTTATTGGGCTTGTTAATGAACAAGCACAAAAAGATTTACTTAAAAGTTTAAATTTATACGATAAAATCATTTTAGAAGATGCAAAAGACGCCATTAAAGTCCATGAACAAATATCAGCCATAACGCTTCATCAACTTGCTGATTTAACCATCAATTGTGTCAACATAGAAAATACTGAAATGACCTCTATCTTAAGTACTAAAGACCAAGGCACTGTTTACTTCTTTAGTATGGCAACCTCGTTTACTAAGGCTGCACTAGGTGCTGAGGGTGTTGGGAAAGATATCACGATGATTATTGGAAATGGGTATACAAAATCCCACGCAGAAACAACGCTTAATATCATGAGAGAAAGTAAGGTACTTCATGATTTGTTCATGAAGCGCTATGCTTAGGAGGTAATGATGAAAACAATTATAAATGATATCTATTTAGAACGTAAAGCACGCTATTTTAAAGATGTAACAGATGCACAATGGTCTGATTGGAAATGGCAAACTAAGCACCGAATTAAAAATGCAGAAGAGTTAAAAAAATACATTCAGTTAACTGAACGCGAAGAACAGATGATTGGCGATGTATTAGGACGTTTTCGTATGGCGATTACGCCTTATTACTTAACCTTAATGGATCCATTAAATAGCGAATGTCCAATCCGCTTACAAGCAGTTCCATTAGGAAACGAACTTACTGTTGGTAAATATGATTTACACGATCCGTTAGCCGAAGACCATGATTCTCCAGTCCCCGGCTTAACCCATCGTTATCCTGATCGTGTGTTATTTTTAATTACAGATATGTGCAGTATGTATTGTAGACATTGTACGAGAAGACGTTTTGCAGGTATGAAAGATGCAGAAATGACTAAAGATCATATAGATATGGCCATTGACTATATAAAAAATCATGAGGAAGTAAATGATGTGTTACTTAGTGGTGGCGATGCTTTCTTAGTGAGCGATGAGCGTATTGAATATATTTTAAAAAAACTACGAGAAATCGAGCATGTACAAGTCATTCGTTTTGGCACAAGAACACCAGTTGTAATGCCACAACGTATAACGGATAACTTAGTAAACATCTTAAAGAAATATCATCCGATTTGGGTGAATACACACTTTAATCACCCTGATGAAATCACCAGTGAAAGTAAAGAAGCTATCGATAAGCTTGCAAACGCAGGGATTCCACTAGGGAATCAAAGTGTTTTATTAAGAGGCGTTAATGATTGCGTACATATTATGAGAAAACTGGTTAAAAATTTAATTGCGATAAGGGTAAGACCTTACTATATTTATCAATGCGATTTATCAATGGGTATTGAACACTTTAGAACCCCTGTCAGTAAAGGGATTGAAATTATAGAAGGGCTACGTGGTCATATATCAGGCTTTGCAGTACCAACGTTTGTTGTTGATGCACCTGGTGGGGGCGGTAAAATCCCTGTAATGCCAAACTACGTCATATCAAGTGCACCAGGAAAAATAGTCCTAAGAAACTATGAAGGTGTTATCACAACCTATTCAGAACCCCTTCACTATGAGTCAGATTGCTCTTGCGAATCATGTAAATCAGAACATCGTGATGGTGTTAGTGGATTATTACAAGGTGAACGCATTAGTTTAGAACCGAAACACTTACTAAGAAACGAGCGTATAAAACGTGAAATCAATCATTGATCCTTATAAAACAATCGGGATTATTGGTTTAGCAAAAAACACCGGAAAAACAACATCATTAAATGCGATACTATCATTTTATCAATCCATACCCATTGCGATTACAAGTATAGGTTTAGACGGAGAAGACTACGATCAAGTGAACTATCTACCAAAGCCTAAGATTCGGATCACTAAAAACATGATTGTTGCAACCGCAAAAAAGTGTTTAGATGCTGTTGATACACCTTATGAAACAATAGAAACAACAAACTTAAAGACAGCACTTGGGGTTATAAAAATAGTTAGATTTAAAGCAGAAACCCATGTTGTTGTTGCAGGGCCGACTACAAATAAAGATCTTAACACTTTAATTAATACACTAAAGAAATTTGCTGATAAGATTTTTATAGATGGTGCATTTAACCGTAAAACATTCGCAAACATAGAACACATTGATGCCATTGTTTTAGCAACCGGTGCAAATGTGGCTAGTTCAATGGAAGAAACTATTGAAGTGACTAAACGTATTGATGAACACTTTAAATTCGAACGCGTTAAAGGGTTTAATCCCATCGCAAAAATCATGCTTCAAACAGAAAAAAAGGACTTGTATATACCCCACAAAAATATCGAGGATTTTAGCCGAGTACTAGAACGTTTAGATACCCCCTTAAAAGCCTTATATATTGAAGGTGCTATAACAGAAAACTTTATAAACAAGTTATTAAAAAGCAATGAAAAAAACTATCACTTAATTATTGATGATCCAACCAAAATTATAGCCAAACCAAAAACCTTAGATTACTTAAAAAAATATGGTGTTAACATAAGCGTAAGAAAAACCATTCCACTCATTGCCATTACCATTAATCCAACACAGCCTAGTGGAGAAAACTATAGTTCGTCTCAATTTTTAACAGAAATAAAAAAAGCCATTGATACCCCAATATTTGACGTCATGAGAATGGAGTGATGAAATGTCAAAATTACATTTAAATAAAGAAATTATAGAAAAATGCCGATTGGATGCTGAAACCATATCCAGTGATATATATGCATTTATAGAAAAGCATTCTACCGTATCAGTAGAGCGTGCCTTGTTAAGATTTTTAGGTATTGACGGCGTCAATCAAATTGATATCCCTTTAGTCAATACGATCGTCGATCACATTAAAAAAGAAGGCGATATTAGTAAAGGGTCATTACATTACATGGCTTATGCTTGTCATGATCTAAAAAAGCCCCCTCAAGAGATAGCTTCAAAGGTGGCTAATCATGAGGTTTCTTTAGCGATTTATAAAGATAGCCCAAAGTGTCCTTACATGCACGAACTAACGCCTTACTTTGAAGAAGTATTTAATCAAATCAATCTCATGAAAGATATTCGTAAAAACTTAATTAGCACTAAAAAGAGTAAAACCACCCCGGATAAATATGTTATTGTGGCTACTGGTAATATTTTCGAAGACATTAAACAAGCTGTATCTGCTGCCAAAAAAGGTGCAGATATTATCGCTGTTATTCGTACAACAGGTCAGTCCTTGTTAGATTATGTGCCTTTTGGAGCTACAACGGAAGGTTTTGGTGGGACCTATGCAACACAAGAAAATTTCCGTTTAATGCGTGAAGCACTTGATCAAGTCTCTAAAGAAGAAGACCGCTACATAAAACTGGTAAATTATGCTTCCGGTTTATGCATGCCTGAGATTGCTGCAATAGGTGCAATTGAAAGACTTGATATGATGCTAAATGACTCTTTATACGGTATTATTTTTAGAGATATTAATATGAAAAGAACCTTTGTGGATCAATATTTTTCTCGTGTAGTAAGTGCTTATGCTGAAATCATTATTAATACAGGTGAAGATAATTACTTAACCACTTCTGATGCATTTGAACATGCGCACACGGTTATTGCTTCACAGTTTATTAATGAACAGTTTGCTAAAAGTGCTTATATGGATGAATCGTTAATGGGTTTAGGTCATGCTTATGAGATTGATCCTAATCAAGAAAACAGTTTTTTATATGAACTTGCTCAAGCCGAATTATCTAGAGAAATATTTCCTAACGCACCACTTAAATATATGCCACCTACGAAACATATGACAGGCGACATTTTCAAAGGTCATATTCAAAATGCATTATTTAATATTGCTGCAGTCACAAGTCATCAGTCTATCCATCTATTAGGTATGTTAACCGAAGCGATTCATACACCATTTATAAGTGACCGTGCTTTAGCACTTGATAATGCTAGTTATATTGAGAAAGCATTTAAAGATTTTGGGGATGAAATCACGTATAAAAAAGATGGAATTATCGTCAAACGATCACACGAAGTACTAAATAATGCCCAAAACTTATTAGAAACCATCAAAAACGAAGGCTTATTTAAAACGTTAGAAGAAGGTCGTTTTGCTTCAATTTCTCGTTACGAAAACGCAGGAAAAGGATTAGATGGTGTATTTATAACGCATGAGGATTATCAAAATCCAATACTAGATTTCATGATCTCCCGTTTAAAGGAGGCAAAGTATGAAAAATAATCTCATAAGACCTTATGGAGACACCTTGAATGATGGGTTAGTACAAGTAAGTTTTACACTGCCATTACCATGTGATGCAATGGGTGAGGAAACCGCTAAAGCATTTGCGCTAAAAATGGGTTTACAAAACCCGAGTGTTGTTCACGCAACCCCATTAAGTGACGCATTTAGTTACTATATAATTTATGGGACGTTGATTCACCAAATCGACCCTTCACACATAAAGGTCACAGAAGTTGAACACGGTGCAATGACTAAAGAAGAAGTAGAGCAATTTATTGAAAACAACTTTAAAAAACCCCTCGTATTTATTGGGGCATCAACAGGTACTGATGCGCATACAGTCGGTATTGATGCGATAATGAACATGAAAGGTTTTGCGGGAAACTACGGCTTAGAACGATATAAAGGTATTAAAGCAATTAATTTAGGCAGTCAAGTTGATAATGAAACTTTACTTGAAGAAGCAATCAAGCATCAAGCTGATGTGATCTTGATTTCTCAAACTGTAACGCAAAAAGATGTGCATATTCAAAATCTAACCGAGTTCATCGAACTCTTAGAAGCCGAAGAAAAGCGCGATGATTTTATCGTTATTATTGGTGGGGCACGCATTAATCATAGCCTTGCAAAAGAATTGGGTTATGATGCTGGGTTTGGACCAAAAAAATATGCGTATGATGTAGCTAGTTTTGCGGTTCAAGCATTGTTTGAAAAGCAAAAAAAATAAAACAAAAAAACACGCACTTATTAAAATGTGCGTGTTTTTTTATTCATAATAATGATCAATGAAACCGTTTCTTATGAGTTCAATAGCCGTTTGTGCAATTTCAGAATCTAATTGAACATTTGATTGCTTTCTTAATACAGAAATAATTTCAGCTTTGGATTTTTGTTTACTGTAACTTTGTGTTCTCCCCATCGATGCAACCACTTCAGCGACATGTAAAATTTTACTACCAAAGGGAATTAAATCACCAGATATTCCATCTGGATAACCAGACCCATCAATTGCTTCATGATGATATTTAACTAACTCGCTGATGCGTTGTAGTTCACTTGACTCTCTTAATACTTCGTAGCCAAGGACCGTATGTTTTTTAATTTCTTCATATTCATTAATTGTTAAGGTATCTAATTTTCTAATGATGTCACCATCAAGACCTAGTTTACCCACATCATGTAAAATCGCTGCCCAGTATAAATCGGTTTGGGTTAATTGATCTAACTTATAAGCTTGCCCAATCGCACGTGAAAAGTGCGCAACATCTAAGCTATGCCCTTTAGTATAAGGATCGAATAGTTCAAGTGTTCGAAGCAAACTTAAGACAATATCATCTTTGATTTCATCATATTCAATGAGAACTTTTTGCGAAGTGTAATAACTTTCAATAAGTTTTTGCAATGAAGAAAAATATTGAAGATCTGAATCGTTAAAACTATAAGCACTACCAACTTTAAGATCAAAACTCATATCACAAATAACCGTTTCACTTAAACGCAAACTCAAGTAGATACTTTCTTTAACCTTAGGATTATTTTCTGCATATAAAGGATACATATCTTTTAAATCCGCTTTGATTAATGATTCTGTATCTTTAATAATATTTGGACCAGATAAAGAATATATCCAGTTATCTGTCGGCATTTTAAGTGTGTTTAAATGGTCTTTATCAAATCCAATACAGTCAATATAATAAGCGGTATCCGTAAGTAACGAAACCGAACCATAATCAGCTTTTTCAAATAAATCAAAGATCATTCTAAACATTTTTTCAAGCTGTTTATGAATGCTTCCTTGTTCTAATGTATCAAGATCACTTGATAAGGCAAACAAACTTTGCGTTGCGTTAATCAGTTTATCAAGGCGTTGACTTTTTTGTAAAATGATTTTTTCACTTTCATTAATTTCTCTTAAAAAATGTTTTAATACAAGGACGATTAAGATATTAGTAATTAAAAATGTATTAATATCAATGACGTATTGAATATTTGATATGTTACCAAAATATGGGGGATAAAACACCATAAAAATTAATATTAAAAAAGACATTATATAAGCGGTTTGATATTTATAACGAAATGCAATAAGAACAAAGAAGCCCATAAAAATATATTTATGCTCATCAAAACGTATATGAGAAAAAAAGTTATTAAAAAATAAAAAACTAAATAGAATAAACCCTAAAAACAAGTAAATGGTTTCTTTTTTTGGTTTAGCAATCAAAGGGTCTTTATCTAATAATAATGAGTTATATAAGGGAACCCCAAATATTATAAGTCCGTAAAAATCACCGATCATCCAAACGGAGATTGACGATAAAGTTTCTCTTAGTGTAAAATCAAAAAATAAATAGTAAGTAAAACTTCCTAAGACTGCTTGTGACAGTGCTATTGCAAGAGCCAATACTGTAAAATAGATACTATTTATAATAGTTAGTTTGGGGGTCATCTTTAAACGGTTAGCAATAAGCGTTGCAAGATAAATTATTATTAGCGTATGCGTGGTTATGATTAAAGGATGAATTAAAATTGTAAAAATTGAGAGGTCATAAGTAAACGCATTAATGATGCGGGCAAGTAAACTAGCGATAAACAAAGCAGGGAATATCTTTTTACCATACTTTAACGCAAACGCAAACATAAAGCCAATTGCCGGCCAAATCACACCAATCTCAAGTGGAGGTATAGTGAAAAAATAGCCTATATTAATCGCTAAAAATACCACTAAAAATGCAAACCAAGTCTCACGTTTTACCTGTTTAAAATAATTTAGCAATCTAGGCACCTCCTTTATTTCATGCTTTAATCTTATTATACATAAAAACCATTGATAAAACTACAATAAAACCCCCTTTTAAAATCAAATATTTATGATATAATGTAATGTCATTCAACT
>NZ_JBIOAG010000029.1:0-26403 GCF_043951795.1 Liberiplasma polymorphum
CGGACAATTTATCTTAGATAACGTTTTAATTGAGGTATTAGTAGATCTAGATTATGTAGACGCAGAACTAATCGTAAATGGTGATTTTTCACTTGCTGAAGTTGCTTAAATAAAGATTCAAATAACATAATAATTGATATAATTAATGTAAAGCAGTTCAATCTTTTTGTTGGGCAGTTAGGGCTTATTCAAAACGCCCTAACAAGCTCAACTTAAGTTAATTTATTTAGAAAGGAAGAAATTATGAAGAAAATTTTAATGCTTACAATGCTCATGTTGTTAACATTTGCTTTAGCAGCATGTCGTGATAGTGAACCTGATCCAAACGGTGGTAACGGTGGCAATGGTGGTGGCAATGTTAAAAACATTTCTCTTTCATATGCTGACTGGGGAAATCAAGAAGTTAACCAAGCCCTCATTGATGCATTTATGTTAGAGTATCCACACATTACAGTTGATTTACGTCGTGATATTACTGGTGCTGGTGGAGAGTTCACCGCAAACTTATTAAATGCGCAAGCTGCAGGTGTATTACCTGATGTATTTGCGATAGACAACGTTCCTACAGGATTATCAAATGGGATGATTATGGATATTACCGAATACTGGGATAATGACCCAGATACAGAATTAGTGTATCCGAATATTGCAGAAACTGCAGTCTATAATGGGCGTCGTTATGCAGTCCCTTCATTCCAGTTTATTAAAGGGATTTATATTAACTTAACCCTTTTAGATTATTATAATATTCCAATTCCTGAAAAAGACTGGACCTATGATGAATTTGTAGCACTAGCAATTCAAATTCGTCAAGCAGGACAAAATGACTTTGTTTATGCAATTGATCCATGGTTTGGAGATTTAGACTTTGAAGCAATTTGGCCAACACAAGATTTTGAAGATGTTGGATATCAAACCTTTGACGGTGAAAGATTCCATTTTAATACACCAATGTGGATTGATGCTTATAATGCTAAACTAGATTTATGGGCACAAGGTGTTGTTGCACAACATACACCTGAAGAAATGGCAGTTATTGGTGATGTATGGCCGTGGCTTGCTGGTTATACTGCAATGAGTATTGACGGTTCATGGAACTTATGGATGGTTGATGTTATGTTTGAAGACTACGGATTTGAAGTAGGATTCTGGCCTTATCCAGGTGGAGCTGCAGGACAATTCCCACCAACAATTTTAGATTATGCAGTTGTATCAAGCCAAACAGAACATCCTGAGGAAGCTTATTTACTTGCTAAATGGATGACATTTGGTCGCCGTGGTTGGGAAGTACGTTTAGACGTAATGGAAAACCGTGGAGATTTATACTTAGATCGTTTCCCTGTTGCAGATTATCCTGAAATTTGGGAAAGAGCAGAAAATTTTGTTGATTATATAGAAGGTGTTCGTGAAAGCGTTGAATTATTCGAATTCTCAAAACCAGATGTAGATAAATGGTTACCAGGTTATAAAGCATTCTGGGAATGGGTAGAAAGTGATGACAATGATTACTGGACACGTATTGGTGCAGGATTAATTACCCCTGAAGTCTTTGCGGCTGAGTGGGAAGCAAAACTGAATGAACTTATACAAGAAGCTTTAGATGAATATTTAAACTAAACTAGTTAAAGCTTGATGTAACCCATCAAGCTTTAATGGTTTTCGAGGTGAGATGAATGAACAAATTAAATAAACTTGCAAACCCAAAACTCATCATTGTTATATTGATTGGATTAATTGGTGTGATCTATTTAGCACTTAATACAAGACTACGCGATACCGTCCTTATTGACCCAACACGTATTGAGTCGATATCTACGAATCAAACACGTTATCAAAGTGTATTAAGAACTTGGGATATCACGTATCATGATGTAGAAATTCATAAAACGATAAACGAACTTACAACCAATGTAATTAGTGGAGAGATTTATGGATTAACAGGTGATGTGTTTTTGTTTGAAAACAATAATACACTAACGATTGAAGTTGATGTCGCACAAGCAGGAACTTATCATATCGCACTAGGTCAGCTTGATATTGGACCAAGTATTTTAAGCAATAGAATCGGAGTCAAAATTAATGGTGCGTATCAACACGACGCTTCAAACATCATTGATTTACCAACCGAGTGGGTATTTAGTATCGATGAGTTTCCAGTAGATCGTTATGGAAACGAAGTTTTACCCAATTCAATCAAAAACAATCAATTACTAACAAGTTTTTTATATGAATCAACAGGGTTACATGCAGATCCGCTTTTATTTAAACTAGAGGCTGGATTAAACACAATAGAAATTGTTCACCTACGTGGTGAATTTGTGATGCAACATATAACCATAAAAAGTCCTCAAACTTTACCAAGTTATGAAGACTATTTAAGCATGCACGCTAATGGTGCTGCTAAAGTTGATGCAACTTATGTAATTGGCGCAGAATCGTTCACTTCGAAAACCAATCCTTCTACACGCTTACGTAGTGAGCGTGACCCATCATCAACGAGTTATGATACTCGTTATTTAAGATTAAATGCGATTGATGGTTATAGTTTTAGAAAAGGAAATGATACCTTAACATTTACTGTTAATGTAGAAGAAGCTGGTTTTTATCATTTAGGATTCAAAGTAAGACAAAATTACTTACAACAAATGCCAGTTTTTAGAGAAATTCGTATTAATAACGAAATTCCGTTTGATGCCATGCGTATGGTGCCATTTCATTATTCTAACGAATATGAAAATGTCATGTTAGGTGATGGTATTGATAATTATATGTTTTATTTAAATGCTGGAGCTAATACGATTAGCATGCGTGTCGTGTTAGAACCTTACCGTGAAGCCTATGAGAATGTTGTAACAATTATGTCAGAGATTACGGATTTAAGTTTAGAAATTAAAAAATTAACAGGAAATACAAGTGACCGTTACCGTACATGGCGTTTAGAAACCTATATTCCTGATATAGCAGAAAGACTTGAACGTTGGGTAAATACACTTGTTGAACTAGATGAGGTCTTAAGTGATTATAGTTATCATAATAATCCTGGAGAACTCACAAATATTCGTTTAGCTATTAATCAATTAAACGAACTAAAAGATGATATTAATGATATACCAAATAAAATGTTATTACTTGCTGATGGCGATGCATCAACTGCGCAACTTTTAGGCTCAACCGCACAAGTATTTTTAGAACAAGGATTAGATATTGAAGCGCTTTATATTACTGGTAGTGATCGTTTACCTAGAGCGCGCGCGAATGTTTTTACAAGAACGTTTGAATCGGTAAGACGATTCGTCTTATCATTTACAACTAACGATTATCAAATTACTGATGTTGATGATGAAACATTAGAAATTTGGATAAATTATCCGCGTCAATATGTTGAAATTATGCAACAAATTATTGATAGTGAGTTCACCGCACAAACAGGGGTTCCTGTTCAGTTATCAGTCATGCCAGATGAAAATAAACTTATTTTAGCGAATGCTGCTGGGCGTGCACCTGATATCGCTTTAGGGGTTAACCACTGGTTACCTTATGAGTTTGCGATACGTGGCGCTAGCTTAGATTTAAGACAGTTTGAAGGGTATGAAGAAGTCGTTAGTCATTTCGCACCTGGTGTTATGATTCCTTATGTGTTTGAAGACGGGATGTTTGGGTTACCACTAACTCAAAACTTTTGGGTAACTTTCTACCGTACAGATATTATGGAATCACTTAATATTCCTGTACCAGATACATGGGATGAAGTCATTGAGATTTTACCTGAGATGCAACGATATGGACTTAATTATTTCCAACCAATTTCTCAGTTTAGAGGGTTCAAACCATTTGTTGTAACCATTCCGTTTATTTATCAATTTGGTGGGGATTTATACACTGATGATGGCATGCAAACACAAATAAATAGTGAAGAAAATCTTCAAGGTATTCAAATGATGACAGAACTATTTACCATTTATAATATTCCAAAAGAAGTGCCAAGTTTTTATAACCATTTTAGAAATGGTTTATTACCAATAGGGATTGGTGATTTAGGAACGTATTTACAATTAACCATTGCAGCACCTGAGATTGCAGGTAAATGGGAAATTGCACCGCACCCAGGGGTTAGAATGCCAGATGGTGAAGTTGTTAGATATGCAGCAAGTGGGGCACAATCGACAATGATTATGTCTAGTACAAATAAACCACAAGAAGCATGGGACTTTGTTTCATGGTGGATGTCAACAGATGTACAGGTAAGGTTTGCAACACGTTTACAAACAACTTATGGAACTGAGTTCTTATGGAATACTGCGAACTTAGAAGCCTTTGCACAGTTACCACTACCTGCGCATCATATCGATGTTATTTTAGCGCAATGGGAATATGCGATTGAAGCCTCACGTATTCCTGGTGCTTATATGGTAGAACGTGAACTATCTAATGCTTGGAATCGTATTGTCTTTGATGATGCAAATCCACGTGTAACACTTGATAATGCAGTAAAAATTGCGAATCGTGAAATATTATATCGTATGGAAGAGTTTGGGTATGTTGAAAATGGTGTTGTTATTAGACCATACCGCGTTCCAACAATTTATAATATCCACGAGTGGTTAAAGGAGCATGGCAATGATTAGAAGAATGAATAATCCGGCATGGTTTTTAGTGCCTTATGTTACGATGTTTGTTATTTTCATTATAATTCCAGTTATCATTGCAATATTGTTATCTTTTACCTATTTTAATACCATTCAAACACCAGAATATGTTGGGTTAAGAAATTATATTGAGTTGTTAACCCGTGATGAAGTGTTTATGCAATATGTTCTACCAAATACCATTAAGTTTGCCTTTATAGTTGGACCAATTGGATATATGATGAGTTTTATCTTAGCGTGGATGTTAGCACAAATTCCGCATAGACCAAGAACAATATTTGCGATTATTCTATATAGTCCTTCAATGACTGCAGGGATTGCCATGGGGGTTGTTTGGACCGTACTCTTTTCTGGTAATGCAACAGGTTATTTAAATGCTTGGCTCATCAACTGGGGATTAATTCAAGAACCCATTCAGTTTTTGACTTCTCCACAATACCTAATGAATATAATGATATTAGTCTCTCTTTGGGGAAGTATGGGGGTCGGGTTCTTAGCGATGCTTGCGGGTATTTTAAATATTGATCAATCCTTATATGAAGCAGCGTATGTTGACGGATTAAGAAACCGTTGGCAAGAAATATTTTACATCACCATCCCTTCAATGAAACCACAGATGTTGTTTGGTGCGGTTATGGCTGTAGTTGGAACGTTCCAAGTTGGAGCGATTGGGGTTCAGTTATCTGGTGCCAATCCAACCCCACAATACGCAGGACAACTTATGGTTAACCATATTGAAGATTTTGGATTTATTCGTTATTTAATGGGTTATGCAAGTGCAATTAGTGTTGTATTACTCATCATGATATATTCAATTAGTAAGGTCACATTTAGCTTACTTGGCGAAAAGGATTAGGAGGGTTTACGATGGCGAGTTTTAGTGGAATGAAGATTAATCCGAAACGTTTTCACCGTAGTCAGATTAAATTTTATATGATTTTAATACCAATGGCTTTATTCGTAGGGTTACCGATTTTATTTATCGTATCTCATGCTTTTAAGCCTACAAATGAACTATTTGCCTACCCACCTAGGTTTTTTGTCCGTGTACCAACACTAGCAAACTTCAGAAACTTAGTGCGAACAGCTGCAGATTCTGGGATACCATTTAGTCGTTATTTATTTAACAGTATTTTAGTAACGGTTGTAGGGGTATTTTTAAGTATTATGGTTACATCAATGGCAGCTTATGCCTTATCTAAATTAAAATTCAAAGGGAAAAAACTATTATTTGAAATCAATACATTAGCATTAATGTTTGTGCCAATTGCCGTAACAATTCCACGTTATTTAACAATTTCAAGACTTGGTTTAATTGATAATTACTTAGTTTTAATCCTTCCGTTAATTGCGATACCGGTTGGACTATTCTTAGTAAAACAGTTTATTGATCAAACCCCAAATGAAGTCATTGAAAGTGCAAAAATTGACGGGGCGAGTGAAATGCAAATCTTCTTAAAAATAGTATTTCCTATAATTATGCCTGCGATTGCGACCGTAGGAATTTTATCGTTCCAACTGATTTGGAATGATGTTGTAGGTTCTAGTTTATACATTAATGATGAATCAATGAAAACATTAAGTTTTTACTTTTCAACCTTAGCCACACTTCAAGGAAATCCAGTAGCTGGACAAGGAATGATGGCTGCAGCCTCACTCATTATGTTTGTGCCGAACATAGTGATGTTTATCTTCTTGCAAAGTAAAGTCATGAATACCATGGCGCATTCAGGTATCAAGTAATGAAAAAAGTTTTATTTGGATTCTTACTTGTTACACTGTTCCTCGCTTTCGGCACGGAGGTTAAAGCAGAAACAGGTGTGCGATATAACACATTTACTGTAAGTAATAATCGATTAGTAAGAACACAAACAGCGTATGTGCCTGTGGCACAAACTAGATTTGTTGGTGGCATTAGCTTAGATGAACCAACCGATATCCACATTACACCAAACGATGTCATGTATATCACAACAAACACCCCAACAGGGGGAAAAATCATTGTATTTGATTTAAAAACTGAAGAAGCCTATACCGTAGGTGAAGGCTTCTTAAATAACCCTACCGGGGTGTTTGCAAACGATAATGGCGATATTTATGTCGCCGATCGTTTAGGTCAAATTGCTTATAAACTTGACCATGATGGCAATATTTTACAAACCTATACACGACCAACCTCACCTTTATTTGGTAGTGAAGATTTTCAACCAAGAAAGATAGTAAGTGATCCTCGTGGGAATGTATACATTTTAAATTTAGGGACAAGAGGATTAGCTCAGTTTAGTAATGATGGCGAATTCTTAGGATACTTTGGAACCAATACCATTCAACCAACCCTGCGTACAGTTCTTCAATTTATTTTCTTTACTGAAGCGCAACGTGCAAGGTTATTTAACTTAAGTCCACCTGAAATTTCAAATATTGCAATTGATCAAAGAGGGCTAATTCACACCTCTAGTTTAGGTGTTGAAGGACAAGGGGTTAAACGATTAAATATCAGTGGTGGTAATTTACTGCCTGAGATGTTAAACGCACCCGATTTAGTTGATATATTTGTTGGTCCTATTGGTAATATTTATACCATTACACGTAGTGGAATGATTTATGAATATGACCGTGAAGGTAATTTACTATTTGCTTTTGGAGGCCAAGATATTAGTAATCAGATTCAAGGATTATTTAATACACCAGCAGGAATTGCTGTTGATAGTACTAATACGATTTATACATTAGATAGAGCCTCGGGAGAAATTAAAATATTTGTCCCAACAGAATTTACAAACTTAGTGCATCAAGCACTTGCATCTTATCAAGATGGGAACTATATTGCTTCGCAAGGTCCTTGGGAAGAAGTCCTTAAAATGAATGATTTCTTTGATTTAGCGCATCGCGGTCTTGGGAATGCTTATTTTAGCTTAAACCGCTATGATGAGGCATTAGAAGAATATTATATTGCCTATGATAGAGCAGGTTATAGTGATGCGTTTTGGGAAGTAAGAAATGAATGGTTACTCGCTAATGCCGGTGTCGGTGTTGCAGGATTTTTCATTTTACTGATTGGATTTGTTATTAATATGAAAGTGAATTTTACACACTTTATGATGAATCCTATTAAAAAAGGAATTAGAAAAATTCGCGATAAAGTTAAGGTTATTGACGATATTTTATATTTATTTACTTATCTAAAAAATCCAGCGGATGCCTCGTATTTTATTAAGCGAAGAAACCAAGTAAGTGCGTATTCAGTGACTGTACTTCTTGCCATTTATTTTATGCTTTATATTTACTATATTTATAATTTGAATTTCTTGTTTAACTTTAGACATTTAGATAGTATTAACATTGTAGAAGAATTAGTTAAAGTTGTTTTACCAGTGATATTATGGGTATTTTGTAATTTCTTAATTGGAACGATTCGTGAGGGTGAAGGGCGTTTAAAAGATGTGTACATCACAACCGTTTATTCGTTAGCACCTTATTTCTTAATGCTTCCTGTTATCACGATTATCTCAAATGGTTTAACTTACAACGAAGCATTTATTGTGACATTTGTGACAACGATAAGTATTGGCGTAACGGTTCTTTATTTCTTCTTTATGGTAAAAGAAACGCATTTTTATAATGTTAAAGAAACGATCCAGTCAATTGTAATATCAGCCTTTACAATGGCGATGATGTTATTAGGATTATTTATCGTATACATATTATTAAATGAATTATTTATATTAATTAAAGACTTGGTATTGGAGGTGTTTTATCGTGTTACAAATACTTAAACGTTTAATGGTTTTAAGTGTGATTGGTCTTGCAACGTTTATGATTGCAAATGCACAAACACATGATGCACGTAGTGAACACAATTTCACCCCTTCGATGAGTCCTTTTGTTGAAAATCTAAAATTATCTTCCTCTCGTTTTTCTCGTGAAGAAGATTTAAGGACAGTAGATCCTGCACTGTATATTGATTTACATGATGAAGATATATTACAGTTTGAAAACGATCAATTTGCCCTATATTTACAAAATGAAACGTTAATTATTAAAGTCCTTAATAAAGCAACAGGTTATGTTTGGAGTTCTTCAATAGATGACCCAAATGCCGGGACTTATACCGCACTGCTTTCTAGTATTATCGGATTTGAATACATCAATATTAGTCAAAATTATTCATTAAGACAAAATGTTGGGTTAAATGAAGCAGAAGCGGATATTGATATTAGCACAGTAGGAAATAAACTTATCTTTGATATTCATGTAGGTGGTTTTTGTGCAACTAGAAACTGCTCACGCTTTTATGAAGATTATTTAGAAGGACGTTATACCTTAGAACAAATGATTAATTTCGGGTTTACACAAGTTGATTTCGGATTTAGATTTGAAGTTAGTTTAACTGAAACAGGGATTGTTGCGCATATTCCTTATGATAGTATTTTTGAAGGGAATCCTGAGTTTGTTCAGTTATCAAGTTTAATAGTTTTTCCAGGTCTTGGTGCAACAGAAATGGACTTAATACCTGGTTATATGGTTATCCCAGACGGCGTTGGGGCTTTAATTCGTTATGATGATAAAGAAGGTAAATATTTAACCCCATTTGAAGAACGTTTTTATGGAACAAATCCTGGAGTTCAAACCACACGTATGTCAGTGACAAGTTATCCATTATCGATGCCAATTTTTGGCGCGGTACATGGGGTTAATCAACATGCGTTTATCGGTGTTGTTGAAGAAGGGGCGTTTAGTGCGCGTTTACTTGCATTCCCAAACGGGGCAGCCAACTTAAAATACAATTTAATTTTTACTAAATTTGATTATAAACAGATTTACCGACAAAGTTTTACGAGTGATGGAACCGGGGGCGCTTTACGTATTGTTAAAGCGAGTGAATCGGATGTCACAGTTCGTTATGATTTCTTAAGCGGAGATGATGCGAATTATGTCGGTATTGGAAGACGTTACCAAGAAATGTTAGTAAGTCAGGGCATCTTAGAACGCATTACTCAAACAGAAGAAATGATTCCTATTCACTTACAATATTTAATGACAGATTCTAAAACACAGTTTATTGGGACAAGTATTGTGACGATGTCTACAACAGAAGAAGTTAGACAAATGTATGATTACTTTATGAGTGAAGGATTAACTAATCAACGTGTTTCACTCCTTGGATGGAACAAAGGTGGCTATTCAGGACAGTTACCTAGTCCGGTTAATTTTGAACGAAGCGCTGGAAGTAACCGTGATTTTGAATCACTTATTGACCATATTAACGAGGAAAATCAAGTGATGTTAGTCAATAACTATATAAGATCTACTAATGGAACAAGTCGAGTAAGTTACCGTAATGATGTGGCTCAGGGTGTGAATAGATTTAAGCTTGAAAACACATGCAATCGTTGTGTATATAGTGCACGCTACTTACTCTATCCTGAATCGAGTTTAAAGTTTGCAACACGTGATTATGAGGATTACATAGAAGTGAATGCTCATGTATTGTTTGAATCACTTGGTTCAATGTTATTTTCATATTATGATCGTGGTGTGTTCATTAGAGAAAATAGCGCAGAACATTACAATGAAATTATGGATTTATATGATGGTATTGGGCATTACTATTACCCACACGCTTATGCTTATCAATACGTAACGGATTTTTATCATACACCAATATACAATTCGCAACTTACGTATTTTGATGACTTAGTCCCACTTCTACCCGCTGTATTAAGTGGGCATATTACCATGTTTAGTGAGTTCTTAAACTTTAACAGTTTAGGGAAGGAACAAATGCTTATGTTAATAGATTTTGGTATTAATCCATCATTTATTTTGACTGCGCAACGTTCAAGTTTATTAAACGGGACAGATATTGAAGACTATTATGCAACTCAGTTTAGTAGTTGGCATACAACTGTATTAGAAGAATACCGTTATATTAATGATGCTTTAAGATATATTCAAGGGGCTACGATGGTAAACCGTCGTGTAGTAGCACTGGGTGTAACTGAAGTGACTTATGATAATGGAATTACGATTTATGTTAACTATACTTCATCAAGTTACACAGATGGCATTATTTCTGTTGGACCTTATAATTATATGATTAAGGGGGTGTCATCATGAAAAATAGTTTAAAACGTTTAAAACTTAAGTGGTTGGCTATTTATGAAGTAATTAATAAAAAACTAGATAAATACTTCTTTAGATATGTGCGTAAACTGATTGATGTTTTAACTCATAATCCGATATTATTTGTGAGTCATTCACATATTATCTTATTTAAAAATGTTCATCTTAAACTTAAAATAAAGAATAAAACAATTACACTCTTTAAAGCCATTAAAATTAAGATTACCAATAAACGTCGTGAGATGACTGTAGGATATATCTTTATTTCATTATGGATTGTTGGGTACATAATCTTTGCATTATATCCAGTATTTTATAGTCTTTATTTAAGTTTCTTCAAAGTCCGTTTAGCAGGTGCAGATATTAGACTTGATTTTGTTGGATTCGGAAACTATCAGGCTGCATTTTTACAAGATCCATATTTTGTAGAAATATTGATTAATTATGTTTTAAGATTAGTATTAAATGTGCCTGTAACCATTGTATTTGCATTAGTGATTGCAATGTTAATTAATCAAGATATTAAGGGTAAAGGGGCTTGGCGTACTGTATTCTTCTTACCCGTTATTATTTCTTCAGGACCAGTCATTGCAGAACTTATGAATCAGGGGGCAACCACTTTGCCAACCATTGAGGATTACTCATTTATTGAGTTAATCATTAATAATGTTGGGGCTTTTTTAGCCAGTCCTATTCAAGCATTATTTGATCAGATTCTTTTAGTCTTATGGTTTGCAGGGATTCAGATTTTAATCTTACTTGCTGCGTTACAAAAAATTGATAAAGAAGTTTATGAAGCAGCACAAATTGATGGGGCGAGTCCTTGGGAAGCGTTTTGGAAGATTACGTTACCTTCAATTATGCCTTTAATAAGTGTTACGTTAATTTATACGGTTGTATCAATGAGCGTATTTAGTTTGAATGAAGTCATCATTTATATTCGTAATGTTATGCTTGGTGAATCAACCCCAGCACTTACAACAGGATATGGCTATAGCGCAACCCTTGCTTGGATTTATTTTGTTGCGATGTCGCTTATTATCATTCTGTTTATCGGTCTGATTACGATTAGAAGGAAGAAGGTGCGCGCATGAGATATCACGTGATGCTAAAAGAAGCTTATTTAGGGCTTAAAGATAAAGATATGCACCGTTTTAAAGTGCATATACGCCGTTTCTTCATGGGAATGAAATTTACTGATGGGTTCATCTTCAAATTAGGAATTTACGCATTACTAATTAGTTTAGGTTATATATACTTATATCCAATGCTTTACATGGTCACTAACAGCTTTATGACAATGAGTGACATTATTAGTGTGAGTGTAAGATGGATTCCGAGCAGATTAAACTGGGAAAATTATCAAATAGTATGGCGTGAAATCAATTATCCACGTGCTTTAAGAGATGCGATTATTTTAGCAGGTGTCCCTGCATTAAGCGCAACATTCTCAAGTGCCTTAATTGGATATGGGTTTGCGAAATATGATTTTCCTTTAAAAAAATTACTAATGATTTTAATGATCATGACATTTATTATTCCACCACAAATAACGATGATGCCAACATTTAGAATGTATGCATCATACGGATTACTAGGATCTATTAGAGCGTTTGTTTATCCAGCAATTTTAGGACAAGGGTTTAATGGCGCAATTTTCATTTTAATCTTTTATTCGTTCTTTAGGATGATTCCGAAAAGTTTAGAAGAAAGTGCACAACTTGATGGGGCTAGCCCATTTAAAGTGTTCACAAAAATCGCGCTACCACTAGCGGTACCAGCGATTATCATTGTTTTCTTATTTAGTTTTGTATGGTATTATAATGAGACGTACTTAACGGGATTATTCTTAAGAGGTTCAACGATGTCAACACTCCCTTTAAGGGTAGAATCATTTATTAATAACTATACAAGCATTTATCCAGAAGGGTCTCGTGCTAGAGAGCTCATGCAGGCTGCGAAACTAGCAGGAAATATTTTAGCATTATTACCACTTTTAGTGCTTTATTTCTTCACGCAACGTTATTTCGTTGAAAGTATCGACAAAACAGGTATTACTGGAGAGTAGATTTTTATGAAATTATATAAATTAATATTAAGCAGTTTTTTAGTCTTTATTTTAGCTGCATGTACGAATAAAACACCCGATATCATCCCAAATGACTATGATCCAAGATCGCTTGTCCCAGATCGATGTGAGCATTTAGAAAACATTGATGACTGGCAACCCGTATGGTGTGATGAGTTTGATGAAGACGGTCACCCTAATCCTGATTTATGGGGTTATGATATTGGTGGCGGTGGTTGGGGTAATAACGAACTTCAATATTATACAAATGCATTAAACAATGCCTTTGTAGAAGATGGTGTTTTAACCATTCGTGCGATTCCAGAAACAATGGGTGGGCGCGAATATACAAGTGCTAGACTAGTAAGTAAATACCGCGGTGATTGGTTATATGGTCGCATTCAAGTCATGGCTAAAATGCCATCAGGGAAAGGCACATGGCCAGCAATTTGGATGTTGCCGACAGACTGGGTCTATGGCAACTGGCCACATAGTGGTGAAATTGATATTATGGAGTATGTTGGCTATGACCCTGGTATTGTTCACGGGACAATACATACAGGCGCTTATAATCATAATTTAGGCACACAATTAGGGTATAGAAGAACTGTACCTACGGTTGAAACTGAATTTCATCTATATGAAATGATCTGGGAACCTGGGCGTATTGAACTGTTTATTGACGGAGAACGTTTCGCAATTTTCGGTTATAACCCAGATTTAAATAGAAACATCGCAAATTCAGCAGCTTGGCCGTTTGATGAAAGATTCCATCTAATATTAAATTTAGCGGTTGGTGGAGATTGGGGCGGTGCACGCGGAATAGATTCTGATGCCTTCCCAACTGAAATGCAAATTGAGTTTGTAAGAGTCTTTCAAAAAGACTATGCAGGATTAGACCAAAGTCCACCAGAAATGATTACAGGACTAGTAGAGCAATTTACAACCCATAACTCAGCACGATTCAAATGGACACACGCTCTTGATGATGTGATGGTTTCGCATTATAATATATATTCGAATGGTGAATTAAATGGATCGACCACGGTTAATGGTTTCTTAGTAACAGGGCTAGCCTCTGGTAGTACCCATGTTATAGAAGTTGAAGCCGTTGATTTTGCCGGAAACAGTTCTCCAAAACGCGCAATTAGTATTGAAACAAAACCTGTAAGAGAAGTGACTACGCGCATCCAAGCAGAAGATTATGACGCGATGCAAGGTGTTCAAACACAACCTACAACAGACATTGGTGGGGGAGAAAATGTGGCATGGATCGATACGGGAGACTATTTAGAATACATTTTAGAAGTTAAAGAAGCTGGACAATATGTCATAAACTACCGTATTGCAAGCGAAACTGCAGGCGGTGAGATCACGATGACCCACATTAATCGCTTCGCAACTGTTGTGACAAGCTTTGATGCAACTGGAGGATGGCAAACATGGGAAACAGTAACAAGTGATACATTTAACCTTAATCCAGGGATTTATACATTTAGATTTACAGCAAGTCAAGGAGGGTTCAATTTGAATCATTTTGAATTTGAAAAAGTAGGTGAGTAAAATGGTAACGATCAAAGATATCTCAAAAAAAACCGGGTTTAGTGTTGCAACAGTATCAAAAGCGTTAAATAATTATCCTGATATTTCTAAAGCAACACGTGAAGAGATATTAAAAATTTGTAGTGAGATGGGTTATATTCCTAATTTTTCAGCACGTTCGCTTAAAACACATCGTTCTCATACGATTGGTATTATCTTTGAAGAAATAACAAATCAAGGACTTCAACATCCCCTTTTCGCGAAAATTTTAGAAAGTTTCAAAGGATTAGTCGAATCTCGTGGATATGATATTATGTTTTTGGCAAAAAGTATGGGGAAACTTGATGGGTCTTATCTTCAACATGCAAAACGCAAACAAGTCGATGGGATTTTAGTTTTATGTGAAGACTTTAATAGCGAGGATATGTTAGAACTTTACGAATCAAATATGCCGCTGGTTATTATCGATTATAATGTACCTAATGGCATTACGATTACTTCGAATAATGAAGAAGCGATGAACCAAGGTGTTCTTTATTTAAAGAGCATCGGCCATGAGAAAATCGCCCATATATATGGGGATTCAACTACTTATATTGGGGGAACCCGTAAGCTTGCATTTGAACAATCGATGATTCATAGCGGCCTACCATTAAGAGATGAATTTTTGGTTTCTGGTGAATATTTCTCGAAAGAAGATGGTTACCGCGCAATGAAAAAAATCCTCAAACTTCCAGAACAACCAACAGCTATTTTTTGTGCGTCTGACTTACTTGCAATTGGGGCTATTCAAGCCATTAAAGAAGCGGGAAAAAAAGTGCCGCAAGATTATTCTTTAGTTGGATTTGACGGTATTGATTTAGGACAATTAATTACACCAAGACTAACTACTATTAGACAGGATGCCCGTAAAATGGGTGAGATTGCAGCACGAAAAGTTATGCAATTAATCGATAATAGAGATACAAGTGAAATTGGCGAAACAATCACCGTAGATACTTTTTTAATCACTGGAGAAAGTACCCGAGTATTACATTAAAAAAGGAGTACACAATGAAATTAATTAAACATTTTGATTTTACAAACATGAATGCCTTAGATTTAAATGACTGGAATATTGAAGTCGGTGATAAGTGGGCTAATAACGAGATTCAGCGTTATGTAAATAAACCTGAGAATCATTTTTTTGATAATGGATTAGTCATTCAAGCAACAAACACAAACGGAATTATTGAAAGCACAAGAATAAATACTAAAAATAAGTTTTCATTTAAATATGGAAAAATTGATATTATCGCTAAAGTACCAAATGGTAAAGGGACTTGGCCAGCTTTATGGATGATGAGTCAAAACACCATTCATGGTGGTTGGCCAAGAAGTGGCGAAATTGACATTATGGAACACACGGCAAAAGATCTAGATCATTTGTATTTATGTTTACACACCGAGGCATATAATCACCGTCAGGAAAAGTATTATTACTTTAGAAAACATGTTGAAGGATTAACCAATAACTTTCAGAAATTCACCCTTCTTTGGGAAGAAAATCTTATAAGCTATTACTTAAATGATGAGTTATTAGTTGCTTACGAAAAAGGTAAAGATGGTTGGGACGAATCGCATAAGGGATGGCCTTTTAACGATGATGAATTTTATTTAATTATCAATTTAGCTATTGGCGGAGGGCTTGGGGGCCCAGTGGATTTTCAAAACTTCCCTCAACAATTTATTGTAAAAGATATAAAAATATATCAATAAGTGAGGATTATGATGACATTTGAAAATATAGTACACAAACCACTTAAGGATTACAGCACGCAAGAAGCTAAAATTTATGCACAAAGTATTTTAGAAAAAATGACCATAAAAGAAAAAATAGGGCAGTTATATCAAGCGCCTTATTTTTCAAATATAATTACTGGACATGCTTTTGATTCAACGGGGACTATCGATGAAATTAAAGCAGGTTTAGTAGGCTCAGTATTAAGTGTTCATAACGAAGACACGCTTTTCAATCTACAAAAGATTGCCGTAGAAGAATCACGATTAGGTATCCCACTCATATTCATGTTTGATGTAATTCATGGATTTAAAACCGCGTTTCCAACGAATTTAGCGTTATCTAACTCATGGGATACTGACCTTGTTGAACGTATTTCAAAAGCAGTGGCTTTTGAAACTAGTCATGCAGGTATTCATCTTACTTTTTCACCAATGGTGGATTTAGTTAGAGACCCAAGATGGGGTCGTGTAATGGAAAGTAACGGAGAAGACCCATATTTATCTAGTTGTCTTGCTAAAGCGTATGTGAGAGGTTATGAACAAGATTCGTTATCAAATAAAAACGCAGTTGCGGGTTGTGTGAAACACTTTGCGGGCTATGGATTCGCAGAAGCCGGACGTGAATATAATACAGTGGATATTTCAAAACGTGTTTTTTATAATATGGTATTACCACCATTTAAGGCTGCAGTTGATGAAGGTGTAAGTATGCTTATGACTTCATTTAATACTATTTTTGATCGTCCAGCTACTGCAAATAAAGAATTATTAAAAGACATCTTAAGAGATGAAATGAACTTTAATGGTGTCGTTATATCAGATTATACGTCCACCGAAGAAATTATTGCTCATAAAGTAGCTATAGATGAAAAAGATGCAGCGCTACAATGCTTTAATGCAGGGCTTGAGCATGAAATGGTATCAAGAACCTATATCACACATTTAGAAAGTTTAGTAGAAGAACGAAAGATTTCCGAAAAAGATTTAGATGTAGCAGTTATGCATATGTTAATTTTGAAAGTTAAATTAGGTTTATTTGATGATCCTTATAGAAACTTTTATCCAAACAGTGAGCAATATATGTTATTAGAGTCTACTAAAAATATTGCAATTGAGGCCGTGGAAAAAAGTGTTGTTATGCTTAAAAATGACCAAGTGCTTCCACTTAAATCTAATGAAAAAGTTGCGCTTGTTGGCCCTTATATTGATTCGAAAGATGTTATTGGTGAATGGGCTGCACTATGTAAAAAAGATGATGTAATAACCATCAAAGATGCCTTTATCCAAAACAATTATCCATTTGAATATTTCGATGATGCAAATATTGATGATTTAAAAAATTACCCGGAAATTAAAACAGTTATTATAGCATTAGGAGAACCTGGTTCTCATGCAGGTGAAGGTAATAGTAAAACAAAAATCTATCTAGGTGAAAAACAAAAACGACTGTTTAATAAAGTTAACCGTTTAAATAAAAACATCGTTTTAACGATTTTTGCAGGAAGACCATTGATAATCACAGATTATGCAAACAGGGCAGACGCAGTTATGTATGCATATCAACCTGGGACTATGACTGGAACAGGATTATTTAACCTGTATACAGGAAAATCAAGTCCAAGCGGAAAACTAACAATGACATTCCCTTATCATGAGGGACAAATTCCAATTTATTATAATCATTACAATACAGGAAGACCACTTGATCCTTTAAGACCAAATTATCGATATAACTCTCGTTACATCGATGCGCCAAATGATCCGCTATATCCATTTGGATTTGGACTCTCATATGGAACGTTCATCTATACAGATTTGAAACTTGATAAAAAAGAGCTACAAAAAAATCAAGAACTAAAAGCTGAAGTTACCATAACTAATGATTCAGAATATAAAGCTGAAGAAATTGTTCAACTTTATATAGAAGCTGAAAATTTTTCAGTTTCGAGACCTGTGGATGAATTAAAAGCATTTAAAAAGGAAAAATTCAATCCACACGAGATTAAGACTATTACATTCACATTAACTTCAAACGATTTTAGAGCGTATAATATTGATATGAATTTTACCGCTGAAGCGCACAACTACAAGGTTAAAGTCGGTTCATCATCGGCCAAAAAAATCGAAGAAAAAGTTAAAATATTAGATACCTAAGGACACGATTTGTGTCCTTTTTTTTATTTTTTACATTTTTATGATAGAAATGATTAAAAATTATTAACTAATATATATTTATTTGTGTGAATTAGTAATATATAGAAATTTCACACTTACTTCATAATTGTAGCGTATTGTAGAAAAGATTGGAGGTGCATTTATGATTTTAGTAGTAAATCATATATATCAACCACTAAATCCAATATTCATCAATTTTGGACCGGTTGTAATATATAAATACGCAATTATGATTTTAATTGGAATTTTAATGGCGTTGTATTTAGGTATAAAAGAAGGTAAACGCATTGGCGTTAACCACAACATTATTACAGATGGTTTAATAATTATTTTACCATTATCTCTTTTAGGTGCAAGATTATGGTACATTATGTTTGATGGTGCGCACAATTTTAGACACTTCTTCCCGTTTGCTGGTTTAGCAATCCATGGGGGGGTAATTGTTGCGGTTATTAGTACGTATATTTTTGCAAAGAGAAAAGGGATAGACTTTTTGAAGTTAACAGACTTATTAGCACCAGGACTTCTTATTGGACAAGCAATGGGGAGATGGGGAAATTTCTTTAATCAAGAAGCACATGGGGGTATTATTGGTGGTATAGATGCTATTGGAAATCCTAATTTGACGCTTGATTCACAAAGAAGTTTTTTAAGTAGTACATTAAAACTTCCTGAATTTATCGTGAATCAAATGTATGGGAGTTCTTATTTGGCAAATAATGCTTACTATCATCCAACGTTTTTATATGAATCTATATGGAATCTGATTGGACTGATTGTATTATTAGTTCTTAGAAGAACCAAGTATTTAAGATCAGGTGATTTAATAGGCATATACTTAATATGGTACGGAATTGGTCGTTTTTTCGTTGAGATATTAAGAACTGATGCTTTACTAATATGGAACTCTACAATAAGAATTGCACAAGTCATAAGTATTATATCAATTATACTGGGAATTCTAATTTTGCTTGCTAATCGCTATTTACATAGACCTTTGTATAATGAGCGTTATTAATCATGAAGAAGGAGAAGAGTTATGGACATTAATTTTTTACTCGGTGGATCAATCTTAGCTGCATTCGTTTCAGGTTTTATTGCACTTTTAGCCCCTTGTTGTATTTCGGTTATGTTGCCTTCTTATATTTCTGGTGCCGCTCATAATAAGCGGACACTAGTAGGGTTTACTACCATTTTTGCATTCGGTATAGCGACGATTATTCTACCAATTATAATGGGTGCTTCCTACTTAGTAGGTTTAATTAATACGCAACATATGATTATTTATCTAGTTGGTGGAAGTATGATGATTTTACTAGCTGGTTTCGTGTTGTTAGGTGGAGAACTTCACTTACCGATGCCAGCTAGAAGAATCAGTAATCGTAAAGGACCGTTAGGTATATACAGTCTAGGGGTATTTTCAGGGATTACTAGTTCATGTTGTGCTCCAGTATTACTAGGTCTTATTGCATTAAGCACATTTACTAATTCTTTTATTGCAGTTATGTTACTCGGGCTAGCCTATGTACTTGGGATGGTTATTCCATTGTTAATATTGACGGTTATTTATAGGAAATATGGACAAGATAAAATGAAAATATTGAAAGTGAGATCCATTGAATATAAACTTGGACCTATTAAAAAAACAATATCATCAACCGCGTTAGCAACGGG
The DNA here is from genome assembly GCF_043951795.1 of Liberiplasma polymorphum. Taxonomy (NCBI): domain Bacteria; kingdom Bacillati; phylum Mycoplasmatota; class Mollicutes; order Liberiplasmatales; family Liberiplasmataceae; genus Liberiplasma; species Liberiplasma polymorphum. The sequence continues at coordinate 20,014 of NZ_JBIOAG010000029.1, forward strand.
AGTATTACTAAGTTTAATGGGAGGATATGCCATATACTTAGGATTTACTGAAGATACTATGGCACAACCAAGTGATTGGCAATATCAGTGGGCCTTATTTATGCAACGATTTGGTAAAACAGTCACAAACTGGATTGAGTTTGTACCTAATTGGCTTATTGCTTTTGTCGTAGTACTTGTTGTTTATAAAGCTATAAGAATTACAGTTAATCTATTTAGTGAGAGTGAGGAATCATGTTGTGAAAAAAAAGAAAACGAAGTTTAAATCACCAAATATCGTTGTAATTTTACTTGTCATGTTATCCGTGTTAACCCTTGTAAATATTTACTATAGAGCAAACAATAAAACATTACTAGCTGGGTCTGTACGATTTGACGTTGGTAGCCCTGGCCCAGGGGCAATGGCTCCTGATTTTACATTACCATCAATCAAAGGTGAAGTGGTTTCATTAAGTGACTACTTAGGTGAAACGGTGCTACTTTATTTTCAAGAAGGGGTCATGTGTCAAGCATGTTGGGTGCAGCTACAACACATTGAAGATGACTTGAAAAAGTTTGAAAATATAGGTATAGATAGAATAATCACTATAACAACAGATCCACTACTTCCTCTTGCACAAAAAGTACATCTTGAACGTATAAGTAGTGAAGTATTATCAGATGCTTCCGTACAAGTTTCAAACACCTATACTACAAATTTATATGGGATGATGGGTTCAAACTATAATGGACATTCATTTATTTTAGTAGATGAAAACGGTAAAATAGTTTGGCGTGCAGATTATGGTGGTGCGCCAGAATATACAATGTATGTGCCAATCGAAGTGTTAATCTCAGATATTATAAAAGATAGAATTGACTAAACTTAGGCTTAATGCCTAAGTTTTTTATTTTTAAAAATATCTAGGTTCTCCTACGCATTTAAAATAAAAAACGGTATAATAAATCTATGAGTGGGGGATTGTAATGAATATAAATGACATATTAAATAAAATAACTGTTTTAGAAAAAGCATCTCTTTGTAGTGGAAAAAATTTGTGGGAAACAAAATCGGTTAATCGGTTAAATATTCCTAGCATCATGATGACAGATGGCCCACATGGATTAAGAAAAGAAAAAACAGGATCAACGGGTATTGCGATGAACGAATCTGTACAGGCTGTTTGTTTTCCAACGGCTGTTACATTGGCTTCAAGTTTTGATAAAGATTTAATTGCAGAAGTCGGTAAAAAGATTGGTGATCACGCTCTTAATGAAGGTGTTTTTATTGTGTTAGGACCAGGGGTTAATATTAAACGTTCACCACTTTGTGGACGTAATTTCGAATATTTTTCTGAAGACCCTTATCTAAGTGGAAAAATGGCCGCTTCATGGATACAAGGCGTGCAATCAACTGGGGTAGGCGCTTCTATTAAACACTTTGCTGCAAACAACCAAGAAAATTATAGAATGACCATTGATAGTATAGTCGATGAACGTGCTTTGCACGAAATATATTTAGAAGCATTTAGAATTGCTATTACAGAGTCTAACCCATACACCGTTATGTGCTCTTATAACAAGTTGAACGGAGTATATGCCGCTGAAAATAGACACTTATTAACAGAAATACTCCGTAACAATTGGGGGTATAAAGGAGTCGTTATTTCTGACTGGGGCGCTACGAACAATCGTGTCTTAGGTCTTAAAGCTGGTCTTGATTTAGAAATGCCTTCATCAAATGGTGAAAATGATGAAAGAATCATTCGTGCAATTAAGAAAAAAGAACTATCAGAACGCACGCTTAATGAAACGATTAAACGTTTGCTTGAGTTTATTGATAAGAAACAAGATGTTATTAATGAAATTGACTTAAACAGTGATCACGTATTTGCTAAAAAAGTTGCTGCTGAATCTATGGTACTTTTAAAAAATGATAATGTTTTACCCTTAGAAAAGAAAAAAACAACTGTCATTATAGGCGCTTTAGCAGAATCATTTAGATTTCAAGGCGCAGGGAGTTCTAGAATTAATCCAACGCATAAACCCAATCTAGTTAAAGCACAGCTAAATATAAATAAGAATAGTCACTACATAAAGGGGTATCATCTTGATGGTTATGAACCGAATACTGATTATTTAGCTACCCTGATTGAACAGGTGAAAAAATTTGAGCAAGTTATTGTTTGTATCGGTCTACCTGAAAGTTTTGAGTCTGAAGGTTTTGATCGATCACACATGGCACTCCCTCAAAATCAAATTGATCTACTAATCGAGTTAAAAAAAGCTGGTAAAAAAATCGTAGCGGTTTTATTAGGGGGTAGTCCCGTGGAAATGCCATGGTTAAGTAATGTCGATGCTTTACTAAATGCTTACCTCCCAGGACAAGCAGGTGATGAAGCGATTTTAAGCTTATTATACGGGGATATCAATCCCAGTGGTAAACTTGCAGAAACTTACCCAATAGCGTTAGAAGATACACCGGCCGCACACACGTATGGTAAACTAGCTCACAAGGAAGAATACTATGAAAGTATCTATGTTGGATACCGATATTACGATAAAACAAACACATCAGTTCTATTTCCATTTGGGTATGGATTAAGTTATACAACATTTGACTATTCTAATTTTAAATTGTCTAAAAAGACAATAACTGATTTAGATACTATAATAGTGTCTTTTGATGTCACGAATACTGGTTTACATGAAGGAAAAGAAGTTGCACAAGTGTATGTTGGGATGAAAGATTCAAAGATATATAGAGAAGTAAAAAAACTAAGAGGTTTCGAAAAAGTCACACTTAAACCCAGCCAAACTGAAACCATAAAAATTGCTCTTTCTTTTGATGACTTTGCCTATTTTAATCGAGAAACAAGTCGTTTTGAAATTGAAGAAGGGGTGTACAAAATAATGGTTGGTGCATCAAGTCAAGCCATTAAATTCGAAAAGAGCATATCCGTTTCAAACCAATATACTAAAACACCAGTGCCTAAAGTAGATGCTCGATTAGATCAATATATAGCAATAAGTAATAACCATTTTAACCGCGAAGCATTTAAAGCCTTATTTATAGATTTTAAAGAAAGCGAAGCTTCAACAAAAATTAATATTAATACGCCACTAGATGAACTAAAAAAATCCTTTATTGGGCGAATAATTGTCCGAAGCGTGGAAAAAGAGATGCAAAAGCAATTCACAAATGATCCAACAAGTAATCTCATGATTGAAGCGATGCTAAAAACCATTCCATTTAGAAGTTTAGCTACAATGAGTCAAGGTAAACTACGGTTATCTACGGCAGAAGGATTAGTGCATTTTATGAATCATCGCTATGTTAAAGGCATGAAAAAATTCATTCTTAAGAGGTAAATAATGCAAAAAATACGTTGGAAAGAAAAATTATCTTTTGGATTTGCAGGGTTTGGTCAGAATATGATTTATGCCTTTCAAATGTCTTTTTTACTCTTGTTTTATACAAGTGTATTTGGTGTACCGGGATGGGCTGCAGGATTAATGTTTATGGTGGCTAAAACATGGGATGCCTTTAATGATATCTTAATGGGTACTATCGTAGATAATACAAAGACCCGATACGGTAAATTAAGACCTTATTTACTCATTGCGCCATTACCCATTATGATTTTAACCATACTCATATTTACTTCGTTTGATGCGTCTATGACCGTTAAATTAATCTATATCTACGTAACCTATATTTTGTGGGGGATGATTTATACGATTGGGGATGTTCCTTATTGGGGATTATCTGCCGCAATGAGTAACGATTCAATTGAACGGACTAAACTCATATCATTTACACGTATTATGACAATGATTGGGACAGGACTTGTGATTGTTGGGGCACCATTACTCATTGAATATTTTGGAAAAGATGACCGCGCAAGAGGGTATTTTTTAACGGCAGTCGTTATCTCAGTAATTGGGGCTATATTATTCTTCCTTGCGTTTTTTAATACGCAGGAAAGAACATCAATCAGTGCGGATAAAATCACGTTAAAGGATAATATTGGGCTTATTAAGCAAAATAAACCTTTACTGCTTATTTTATTCGCAAGTTTACTTGGGTTTATGCGTTTTAGTGCCCAAGTAGCAGGACCGTTTTTTGCCGAATATAACTTACTCGATTTAGGGATGTTTTCTATCTTAGGCGCAGTATTGATTGTTTCTATGATTGTTGCGATGATGATTACACCGTTTTTAACGAAAAGGTATGGTAAGAAAAACGTCTTTATCGGAACTAGTTTATTTGGTGGTATCACGTATATCATGCTGTATTTTATGGGCTATGATAATTTCATCTTATTTGTGGTTATGTTATTTATTACCTCATTCTCGATGGGATTCTTTAATGTATTGCAAACATCTATGATTGCCGATAGTGTAGATTACTTAGAATATAAAACAGGGAAACGTGCTGAAGGGATATGTTTTGCAGGACAAACATTCTTCTTTAAGTTAACCGGTGCTTTAACAAGTTTTGTACTAGGAGTTGCGTTATCCTTGAGTGGTTATATCGAAAATATGCCTGCAGATACGGTTCCTCAAGCAACGCTCAATATAATATTCATGTTTGTTACAATCTTTCCTGCAATAGGCTGTTTATTATCTATTATTCCGATGCTTAAGTATAATTTTACAGAAACCATGCAATCAGAGTATGTTTTAGAAATTGCATCCCGTAAAGGTGGCGGTTTATTGTGATGAGTTACGAGGATAAACAATCATTGGTTGTTTATCAAATCTATCCTAAGAGTTTTTATGACTCAAACGGGGATGGTATTGGTGATTTAAAAGGGATTATTGAAAAAATTCCTTATTTAGTTACTCTAGGGATAAATGCAGTATGGTTATCACCAGTTTATCAATCACCAATGGCTGATAATGGTTATGATATCTCAGATTATTGTGCCATTCATCCAGATTATGGCACCATGGATGATATGGTTTTACTCATAGATACACTACATAAACATAACATTAAACTAATTATGGACTTAGTAATTAATCATACCTCAGATGAGCATCCGTGGTTCAAAGAAAGTAGAAAAAGTTTAGATAATCCTAAAAGAGATTTTTATATATGGCGTAAAGGAAAAGGGCATAAACCACCTAATAATTGGACGTCATTTTTCACTGGAAAAGCATGGTCTTATGATGAAGTAACAAAAGAATGGTATCTTCATTTATTCCACAAAAAACAACCAGATTTAAACTGGGAAAACCCAAAAGTTTATTTTGAAATTAAATCGATAATTGAGTTTTGGATAGAACTTGGTGTCGATGGATTCCGTTGTGATGTTATTAACATACTTTCAAAAAATGATCAGTATCCCAATGGAAAACCACGTATTGCGTTAGTCGGACAAGAACATTATTTAAATGGGCCACATATCCACAAAATTCTTAGACATTTAAACCGCGATATCTTTAAAAAATATGGAACCATAACAGTAGGAGAAACGGTTTTTATAACCCCAAATGACGCTGTGTTATATGTAGCTCCTGAGCGTAAAGAGTTAGACATGGTGTTTCACTTTGAGCATATGGGTGTCGATAATCATTTAAAATGGTTTTTAAGAAAATTCAAACCGCATAAACTAAAAACAATCCTTTATAAATGGCAATTAGTTTTAGAAAACCAAGGCTTAAATGCGCTTTATTTTGAAAACCACGATCAACCTAGAAGTGTATCGAGATTTGGTGATGATCAATCCTTTCACAAAGAATCGGCTAAGATGCTAGCGACGTTACTTTTTACATTAAAAGGAATCCCATACATTTATCAAGGTCAGGAAATTGGTATGACTAATGCTTATTTTGATGATTTAAATGACTATAAAGATATAGAAACGCATTCTGTTTATAGTTTAGGAAGAAAAACATTAAAACTAAGTCATAATCGCATGATGAAAAAAATAAAGTACATGTCTAGAGACAATGCACGAACACCAATGCAATGGTCAAAGGCGAGTCAAGCAGGTTTTACAAAAGGGTCTCCTTGGATAAAAGTCAATCCAAATCATCAAGAGATTAACGTTGAAGAATCTGGAAAAGATCAAGATTCAATTATGCACTATTATCGCAAACTAATTCGCTTAAGAAAAGAAGAACCAACGTTCGTTTACGGGATGTTTACACCTTACTTAGTTAAGCATAAATTGCTATATGTATTTACACGTACCCATAAGGAAGATACCTTACTAGTTATCGTCAACCATTCTAGTAAATCCGTTCGGTTAAAGCTACCGAATGCGTTAGATTTTGATTTTCATTGTTTAGTAAACACGAATGAAAATAATGCATTTAATAAATCTATTTGTTTAACACCGTATCAATCTATCATTTTAAAAAGAGTGCTTAAGACAAAAAAATAAGATGTCATTTCAC
>NZ_JBIOAG010000003.1:0-82750 GCF_043951795.1 Liberiplasma polymorphum
TCTAGCTGCAGCACTTTCTGGTATTTGTGTGCTACTATCTTTATTAACTAAAAAACCAGTTATTGTTTTAAAGCCTATTCAAGAAGAAGTTTCAGATGCATTTGTATTATAATTAAATAAATTTTTTTAAAAAATCTGAGAACAGGAGGGTTGTAAATGATTAAGAATATTGAGCAAAATAATCCAGGCTACAAGAAACTTCTTTGGTTTTGTGGCTGGTTACTTACATTTTGGTCTGGAAGCATTAATATGATTGCAACCTACGCCATCTTGTTCTCAAGAGTTTCACATATGACAGGGCCAGCATCAGATCTTTCACGGTTTCTCGTGACGGATATAAGAATGGCGTTTTACTTAATGTTAATTGTATTTTCATTTATATTTGGTGCCTATATGTCAGCCATCGTTGCAAAATACATAAAATTCTCTGCAAATCTTATGCTTTCAACCCTTCCCGCATTGGTTTCAATGATTTTGATTTTAACCAATAATCAAATGATTGAAAGTTTAGGGACACATATTTTTGCTATGTTACTTCCTATGGGAATGGGTTGGCAAAACGGAGCGACTTCACAAAGTGAAATAGGTAGAACGACTCATGTGACTGGCGATATAACAGATATAGGGATTGGAATTGCCCGTGGAGATTGGGCTAAGACATTTTATTTTAGTGTAAAGTTTTTGGGTTATGTTTCAGGTGGGATTACCGGGTTACTTATTATGGATTTCAGTCCAATAATAGCGCTTATTATTAGTGTATTAGGGATCGTTATTATAGGAATGACTATCGGAATATTTGACATTAAAAATCAGTCCATAAGAAAAAAACTAGAACTAAGTTCACCGCCTCTTGAACTAAAGAATTCCATAGAAATGACAAGGTCACAACAAGCATCTTAGAATGCTTGTTGTGACCTTTTTTAATATTAATTTTATGAAGTGTGCTTTAAAACGATTATTGAATATGTGATTAATTTAATAAACCCCTTGCAACATGGTCCATAGATCATTGAGAAAAAGTAAAAGCGTATACTAAATAGTTCAATACACTTTCATTCTATCTATTACTAAACTTTTTCCGCTTTTTTCAAGCTATTTTAAACTATATGGTATAATATTACGTATAAATTAAAAGGAGTTTTATACAATGGATTATCAAAAATATATTAATGAATCTAATCCTTTAGTCACAATGAAAATTAAAGGACTAGGAGAAATCAAACTAGAACTATTTAATGATGTTGCGCCGAATACAGTAGCTAATTTTGTAACACTAATTGAAAAAGGGTATTATAATAAGTTAATATTTCACCGTGTAATTCGTAATTTTATGATTCAAGGCGGTTGGGGTGCGGATACAGAGTGTTCGATAAAGGGAGAGTTTAAATCTAACGGATTTAATAACGAACTTAAACATACACGTGGGGTTATCTCGATGGCTAGAACGATGGTTAAAGATTCAGCGACAGGACAGTTTTTTATCATGCATCAAAATAGTCATCATTTAGATGGGGAATATGCAGGATTTGGTGGGATGATTGAAGGATTTGATGTGCTAGATGCCATTGCTTCAGCTCAAACCGATCGTAGTGACCAACCGCTCAATGATATTCAAATTGAAAGTGTGAGTGTTGATTTAAGAGGCACTAAAATTCAAGAAGTTCAATGTGTATAAAAACCGCTTAGCGGTTTTTTTTATGAAAAAAGACGCTAATTAGCGTCTAATTTACAGTGTCTTCTTGATTGTTTTGATTAGGAATATAAGTAGTTAAAATTGGATTACTTAAACTAAAAGTTGAATAAATTAACGCTTGATTCTTAAGTTCATAATAAGCTAAATCCCTTAAAAATAAAGTCGTTTCAACACTGTCTGTTCCATCTTTAAATGAATAACTATTATGGAAAAATAAGTAATCGTTTGTAGCCACCTTATAATATTCGGTATCATTGAAGTAGGTTATTTCCGTACTATAATAATCTAAACGACCCATAAGATTTTTAATTTGTGCACCAGTTAAATAAGTTGTTATTACTTCATTATCAAACGGCCAAACATCATATAAGGTTGATAATGTAATATAGGCGTTACCTTCAATATTTGTACGCGTACCACCCGTGTTATGAAAACCGATGTCTGCGTTTGTCGCCGTACGCATTAAAGTAGACATCCAGTAGGTGAGGTCATTGCGATATAAAGTTTGATTTGTATAAATAATAGGTTCATTAAATATTGCATCTGTTTCAAACACATATTGGTTAATGAGTGTTTGAACACCTGGGTGCGCACTTGTTAATAAACCATTTGTTGCTTGTGTATAGTTAGACATCGTTACATCAGTTACGAGTTTATTGTCTATTTCAAAACGTATATGACCAACATGAGAGCCATACCCACCAGATTGAATGGCAGGGATTCCATAACTAAAACCAGATTCTACTCTATGTGAATGGGCATTAAAAATTGCATCAACTTTTGCATCACCAACAAATTCAAAAGCTGCATCGTTAACACCACCTGCATCATGAGTTAACAGTAAGACTAAATCAACGCCTTCTTCAGTTCTAAGGTAGGTTGCGTATTCTTTAACAATAGGGACAGGGTTTTTAAATTCATAATCTTCAACAAACCTTGTAGAAATAGAACGTTCTAATCCATAGCCTATTATGCCTATAATGCCAATTTTCATATCACCTTTAGTGATAATGGTATAAGGATCAATGCCGGCAGGCATATCATTAGTACCTTTATAATGAACATTTGCACCTAGCATTGGAAAATTAGCGACATAATGCGCACTTTCAGGATTAAAGTAACGACTTACTGTTTCTAATCCCCAATCAAATTCATGATTGCCTATAGCCATTGCATCAAATAAAGAAGCATTCATTAAATGAATCATAGATTCACCTAAATAATGGTTTGATAAAGCACTTCCATGAACCATATCGCCACCAGATAAAATAAGCGTATTTTCAGGATAAGTTTGCTTTTGTGCAATTAATAAATTAGCGATATGGGCAAATCCCATTCGGTTTCCCTCAGGTAAAATTGCACCATGTAAATCATTGACATAAAAAATATCTAAGAATTCTAAAGGTGTGCTTTCATCAATAGTGTTTCCATTATCTTTAATATCTTTTTCGATACAAGCACTTAGGTTAAAAACTATTAATACTAATAGTAATAATAATGCTATTTTTTTCATCGTCATCATCCTTTTTTAAGCCTTTTTATTTTAACATACTATCAGTAAATTGCCTATGTAAAACGAAAACAAAAAAACCTTATTAAAACTAACATATGTTATAATAAATATGAAAGTTTCGTTTATTGGGGGAAAGTTATGAAAACAATGGCGCTATTTATAGAAGGGACCTCTAAGAGTAATTTGCATGTCGTAAGTTATTTACCTGAAAAACCCAAAGGTGTCGTTCATATCCTTCATGGTATGGGTGAACACGGATTAAGATATGCGCACTTTGCGGCGTTTTTAGTTTCACATGATTATGCTGTTTATACCCATGATCACCGAGGACATGGTATGAGTTTAAAACCTAACCAACAAGTAGGTTTGTTTGATGAATCTGACACATTTGAAAATATCATTGAAGATGTAGAACTTATCAGAAATCATATTAAGAAAGTCCATAAAGACTTACCTTATTATGTGTTGGGTCATAGTATGGGGTCAATTATTTTAAGAAGATATTTACAAGTATACTCGAATGCTACCATAGAAAAAGCTATTATTATGGGATCTTTACCAAAATACAAGGGAACTTATATTAAGTTGATGCGATTGATGGCAACTTTTTTGGGTCTTTTTAAAGGCAATCATAAAAGACATGAAGGTCTTGCGAAATTATTAAATGATGGTCTTATAAAACAAATTAAGCAACCAATTACAAAATTTGATTGGCTAACTCAAGATAAAAAAATCGTGCAAAAATATATAGAAGATCCTCTTTGTGGGTATGCTTATAATAAGCGCTTTTATAAAGACTTCTTTAAAACTGTCGATAAGGTAAATAATAAAGAGTCTATGTTAGAAGCAAAAATTCTACCTACATTATTTATCTCAGGGCTCTTAGATCCTATAAATACAAACGGGACCGCAATTGAAAAGTTAGCACGTTATTATTTATCGATACATCCAAATTATCCATTAAGAATCTATGAAGTTTTAGAAGCCAGACATGAAGTGTTAAACGAACTAAACAAAGATAAAACCTATCAAAAATTACTTGAGTTCTTAAATGAAACCGAAGTTTAAGGAGCACATTTATGACGAATTCTATATATCCCAAATCAAACTTAAAAATACTAGGACAAGTATTTAAGTTTGAGCGCATGAAAAAAGGTTATTCTTTAAGAGGGATTGCCCGAAGCGAAAATGTTGCACCAACATTAGTTTCAGAAATTGAAACCGGTAAAATATTTCCAAACGTTGAAACACTTGAACGTTTGTTTAGTCATGTTGATATCAACTTAATAACGGATTTAGATTTTTTAACAGATAAATATGAACAACTAGAACTTTATAATGAAGCAATGTATTATGGTGATCGTGTAAGAATGAATGACATTTTTAAATTGTTATATCAAAAACATCACGAGCTTTTTTATTCGCTTATATATATCGACTATATGTTTTCTTACATAACTTATCAGTCTTCATATAATGGCAATTATTCATTAGAAGAAATTGATAAACTTGAAGTATTTTATGATTACTTTTCTGAACAACAAAAACAAAGATTTAATTTAATAAAAGGCGTTAATCTATTTAAAACTAATCAAGTGGCAGAAGCGGTCAGATATTTAGAAGCTAACCAGTTTTTACATGGAAATCAAAAAGCTTATGCAATTAACTTAAGTTATTTAGCTTTTAGTTATGAAAGACAGTTTAGAATACATAACTGTATTCTTCAAGCCAGTAGAGCTTCACGTTTACACGGAGAGCATGCAAACTTAAGACGTAAATTAGCAGCGGATTTAGTTTTAGTAAAAAACTTAACCGAAGTCGGTAGATTTGATGAGGCAGTTTCAACACTGAATAACTTAGAGTTAAGTATTCAACATGATGATATGGACACCAAGCATTTTTTTAATCACCTTAGATTTTTAAGATCATACACTTACTATAGACAAAAAAAATATGAACAAGCCTTAAAAGAACTTGATTTGTATGAAATAAGCGATTTGTATTTTCATTTTTATAAAGCCAATATATTAAATCGCCTTAATAGAAATGATGAAGCAGTTAGTGTTTTAAAAGCGTCGCTTCAGCTATCGGAAATTAAATCACATTATTTGTTTTCGAGATTAAATAAATTATTCATGTATTTTATAACTAAAAAATATGATAATGATGAATTTGAAACGCTCTACATTGAACTATCAAATAAGCCTGAAGCCATTTACGAGTTTAATATTTATCGCATCATCCAAATTATGGCACTAGAATATTACGAGCATAATAAATTATTTGACAAAGCTTTAAAAGTTGCCAAAGATTACATGAAAGAGTCGAAATTTCTGTAAATATGAACCAACAAAGGGTAATTTTCACTTTAAAGGTGAAATTTACCCTTTTGTAAACTAACAGTACCTACTTGTTTATGTATTCAACGTATTGCATAATATAAATGTAGTAGACGGGTTAAGGATTTAGGTATAAGTTTTGGAAGGCTTGTGAGGGATTTTTTTATTCGTTTACCATTACTCCTTTTTTATTTTTTTAGGTCATCCATTAGTAAACTGGATGACTTTTTTCTGCTTAAAAAACGAATTAAATATTTCTTTTAAAACATGCTTATTAACGATTGTCTTTATGTTATAATGATAATGATGTAAGCGTTATTATTAATTGAAGGAGTTTCTAAATATGAGAACATATGAAAACGGTAAAACTTTAGAAATGATGGCTGTTGTAAAAGACCAGCCTGGAAAAGGTTTTTCTTATAAGAAAAAAACACTAACCACTGATTTAAAAGACAACGAAGTATTAGTAAAAGTATTAACGGCATCGTTTTGTGGGACTGATTATCATATTTATACTTATGATGATTGGGCAAAAAAACGTCTTAAATTACCTTTAACTGTTGGACACGAGTTTAGTGGTGAAATTGTTAAAGTAGGCCAAGCGGTTGATCGCGTTAAAGTTGGCGATGTAATAAGCGCTGAAACCCATATTATTTGTGATGAATGTGAGTTCTGTTTAAGAGGAGAAGGTCATATTTGTGAGAAAACACTTATTATTGGTGTGGATACAGATGGATGTTTTGCGAATTATATTAAAATGCCAGCTGCTAATTGCTTTGTGAATAGTAAAGATGTTAATCCACTACATTTATCTGTTCAAGAGCCTTTAGGGAACGCTGTTCATACAATGTCACATTTTGATATTAAAGACAAAGTTGTAGCAGTTGTTGGATGTGGACCAATCGGCTTAATGGGTGTGGATGTTTCAAGAGCCCTTGGCGCTAAAACCGTGATTGCTATAGAAGTTAATGCCTACAGAAGAAACTTAGCAAAAGAACTAGGCGCTGATCATGTGGTTAATCCTTTAGAAGAAGATGTTATTGAAGCTGTCATGAAACTAACAAACGGTAAGGGTGTCGATGTCATTGGGGAGTTTAGTGGAAATAAAACGGCTATTGAACAAGCGTTTAAGTATATTAAACCAGGTGGTGGAATGAGTTTACTTGGTATTCCAGCACAACCGATTGAACTCGATTTAGCGACAGATATCGTTTTTAAAGGGATCCATATTTATGGGGTTGTTGGACGATTAATATATGATACATGGTATCAAGTTAAAGCACTAATCGAATCAGGCAAGCTAAATCTTGATAAAATCATTACACATGAGTTCCCATTATCTAAAATTAATGAAGCTGCAGAAATTATGGGTAGTGGAAATTGTGGGAAGATTGTATTAAAACCAGAGGATGATATTTATGAATAAACTTGCATTTATTGATGAGAAAATCGCACAACTCAAAATAGACGGTGTCTATAGAGAGTTACCAGTAAATTATGGACCTTGTACGAATGTAATTAATTTAAACGGAAAACAAGTTGTTAATTTATCTAGTAATAACTATTTAGGCTTAGCCAACCATCCACGTGTTAAAAAAGCATCAATGGACGCATTGGAAAAATACGGTGTTGGTGCTGGTAGTGTTCGTACGATTGTAGGAAATCAAGATTTATTAGAAACTTTAGAAGTTTTATTAGCTGAGTTTAAACATGAAGAAGCTGTTATGTGTTTTCAATCAGGCTTAAACTGTAATATTGGGACGATTCAAGCCATTACAGAAAAAGGAGACTTGATTATTAGTGATGAGCTAAATCATGCCTCTATCATAGACGGTGTTCGTTTATCTAAAGCTGATAAAGCAGTCTATAAACATAACAATATGGAGCATTTAGAAAGCATTTTAAAAGAAAGACGAGAAAATTACCGTAATGTATTGATTATAACTGATGGTGTTTTCTCAATGGATGGGGATTTAGCCCCATTACCACAAATCGTAGAATTAGCCAAAAAATACAACGCATTAACTTATGTAGATGATGCTCATGGTAGTGGTGTACTTGGTAAGAGTGGTCGAGGGACAGTTGACCATTTTGGATTACATGGTGAGATCGATTTTATTATCGGTACATTAAGTAAAGCTATTGGGGTTGTTGGGGGTTATGTAGCAACTAAGCAAAATGTAAAGTCATGGTTATTGCATCGTGCTAGACCATTGCTATTTTCTACAGCCTTACCGCCTGCAGCTACTGCAGCAACCATTGAGAGTGTTAAAATGCTTATGGAAACAGAAGAATATACTGAGAAGCTTTGGGATAATGCACGTTATTTTAAACAAGCATTAAAAGATTTAGGGTTTGATATTGGAATAAGCGAAACCCCTATTACGCCTGTTATGATTGGAAACGAAGCAAAAACGATGGCATTTTCAAAAGCATTATTAGCCGAAGGCGTATTTGTTTCAGCTATCGTTTTCCCGACAGTAGCTTTAGGTAAAGGTAGATGTAGGGTAATGATTAGTGCCTCTCATACTAAAGAAGATTTAGATTTAGCCATTAATGCGTTTAAGAAAGTAGGGAAAGAACTAGACGTTATTTAACGTTTGGTTTCTTTTATGAAAATTTCACGTTTATTAGGTTTTGTTACACTTACTTCTTTTGTAATGATTATATTAGTCCTTACGCTTTGGAATTTAATTTTGAATCAACCCGTATTCTTAGTTGTATTTAGCTTTTTCTCAATTGGTGCTATTGTAACGATAATTAAAGTATTTAAAGAAGATGTTTTAGGTAAACCTCATGTTGTATTAGACATTAAAAAACAAGGGGTAGACATATTAATGGTTGTTATTGGATCATTTTTAACGTATATCATTCACATTAACACACCGTTTTGTATTGTCTTATCAAGTGGATTAATCGGTATCTTGGCAGCATTATTTGTAAAGAAATATCAAGTGGCCTTATATTGCGGATCATTTGTAGGAATGAGTAGTCCTTTGCTCTTAGGGATATATCCTTTTATCTTAGCAAGTTTGTTAGCAGGATTAATTTATATCCTTGTTAAAGATGTATTCAACGGTTATGGTGGTAAACTTGGAACAATTGCTTTATCTGGAGCGTTAATCACTTCACTTATTGCGGGGACACCATTTTTAGAAGGCACTGTTTATACATTAAATCAACAACTTTTGATTATATTTTTTAGTACTTTTGCAGCAACTATAACCTATACACTAAGTATTCGTTTTAACCAAGGGCCTGTTTTAGCAAGTGGCTTTGTAGGATTTTTTCTAGGCGCTGTGCTTCGTTTTGCGAGTGCAACAAACGGCTTAATGTTAGCTATAGTCGTGATTGGCGCATCATTTGCAGGAATGAGCAATCAAGCAAAGTTAAAAGACGAGCGATTCGTAGCGTTAGCCGGTGTATTATTTGGATTAATCTTTATATTTAGCGCACCATTTTTTGGTGGTGCAGGTGGAAAACTAGGAACAATTGCTTTCTTAAGTGTTTTTAGTGTTCATGGTATTACATTAGTTATAAATAAGTTTCAACTTAGAAAACAAGTGTGTTAAAATTAAAACCCTAACTTAAACGTTAGGGTTTTATTGCTATAAGTACATTATTTTGATAAAATCAAACTATCAACGGAGGTGAGGCTATGGGTAACATCTCTTGGCATTTGCATCAAAGTATTTTATATAACACGCCAATTACCATCACAGTGAAGTCACAATATTCTGGATTAAAAGAATATCACTGTGTTGTTTTTGAATGGTTAGAATCTGAAGATAAAATTAGATTCCATCTAATGGATGAAAACTATAGATTACTTTATGATGACATGTATTTACCACAAATAGCAACACAGCCGCTTAAACAAATAAAGTCGATTCAAATGATTTATCCGTTATATTACAGCTACCCAGATGAACTTTCACTAAAAAGTAAAGTTGCTTTAGAAAAACAAACGACTAAAGATTTTTTTGATGCATATCAATTTAATATTCGCAAATTATTTGCCATAAACACATTTGAACTTATAAAAGAAAATATTGAAACCATTAAAATTGATCCGTTAAAAACACTTTATAAATCTGTAATTTTGTTAGATAAGCCAATCTTTCAACCTTTACTTTCTGTAAAAGTTGTCTATAACATCGAAAAAGCTTGTTATGAAGAAAAAGAACTTGTTATTAACAAGACTAATCATTACGCTTTAAAAATCATTCCAAACGATGTAGATTCTTTATCGATTTCAACCTTTAAAAAATTTATTAAACCATCAGTGATAACTAAAGAAGAATCTATTTACTTTTTATCACAAACAAAAGTAAGAAGGTCAATAGAAGATCGGATAAAACTCGTTTTAAATGTGCCGCAAACTAGACCGTTTAAAGCATATTTTGATTTATTAAACCTTAAAAATTTAGGACGTAAGGACTATATATTACCCTTTACAAACGAGAAGCTATACTTACGCGAAAATCAAATCGCATTTTCTAGTATGAAACATCCTGTCACTATGTTATATGATGCGAACATAGAAGAAATTACACAAACGGCTATTCAAATTGTTAAAACAGCCCTTTTAAACAATCAATCAATATTAATTATAGATAAATATGATGTCATAAAATCATCTAGTTTACCAAGTGGCGTGTTAGATTTGAAAGACGAGAATAACACTTTAACTGCTTTTAATAAATCGTATACATCCTTAAGTGACTATCCACTTTTTAAAGCTCATGATTATGAATCGTATTTTGATCATATTGAATCTACATTTACGCAGGTTAAACGCTATGAAATGTTAGTCGACTATATTAAACACTTTAATGATTATGAGTTATTTCATGAAAGCATCATGGCAGAAAGTTTAATGATTGATGTAGCCAGACACCATTATGAAACACCTATTAGCGAACTTTACAATAAAACTACCACAACAGAAAGTCTAAACGATACGCTTGAACACTTACAATCACACCGTATGAAAAAATTAAATCATAAAGCATACAGAAAATTAAGTGATTTAGTGCTCAAACAAGATATTAAAGAAATCTTTAAAGAAATTAAAAAACCATACATTTTTCAGCAAATTAAGCAAATTTTCCCTGCAATTATCGTGAAAAACACGAAGTTTTTAGCTTATCAGAAAAAGCCATTTGATTGTATGATATTTATCAATCCGAATCATAAAAACAGTTTAGACCTACATTATTCAGATAAAGTTACCATCCTTAGTGATGCAGCACATAAAGAAGTTGGCTTAACTAGTGTATACTTAAATGTAAAAGAAGATGTTGTTAAAACTTATCAAGGTTCCAATTCATATGCATCACTGTATATACACCCAGTTCAAAGTAAAAAAGAATCGTATCCACATGAATCAACTAAAGAAGTGCTTGCAATAAAACAGTTTATCAGTAATCATCCATATCCTTATTTTGATATTAGAACTGCATTCAATGCACAAAAAAAATTACTTAAAACAACACTAAAAAAACCAGTCCAAACATTATATGATCCATTAAAGAATGAGCCAGTGATTATAGGATTAGGCTTACATAAAAACACCCAACAAGAAACCTATGATTGGATAAAAAATCATCCTCATATGATGCCTAAACTCTATGATAATCACCCACAGCCTATCCATTTATTTATTGATTTGGATACAGTACTTACGCTTAGTGATTCAAGTGATCTATTATTTCGAAGACTTTTTAATTTATATCCAAATAACTTACCGGTTATAGATTTAAACACCTTTGATCATTACTTATACCATAATAATATTAAAACATATAAAAAGAATGAGAATCTTAAATCGATTTTATTAGGACTACCACATATGGAAAGTATTGATGAGGCTGCATTTACTTTATATAACCATACAAATGATTTAAGAATGATATTATTAAGAACGCCTGTACATCCATCAATTTATACCATTGAGCGATTACTAAAACGCTCGAGGCAAGAAAAAATTGATGTTTACTTTATTGATACAACCATGTATCAAAGTGTTACCTTCAAAGTAGAACTTTTAAAACAACTAAGACGTTTAGAAGAAATCGGGTGATGAAATGAACTTACAAGTAGACTATATAAACGAACATATTTTAAAAACATTTGGTCAAATGATTAAAATTCGTCGTCACTTAGCCAAGCTCACTTTAAGGGAACTTGCAAGTCATTCAGGACTTTCACATACGTTACTTAACAAAATTGAACATGGATTAGTGCCAATAACTGAGGAAAGTTATGAAAAAATCACACGTGCATTACGTGTGAATTTTATGCATGATGAAGAAAAAAATCAACGTTTTTTCGAGTTGAGAAAACAGGTTAAGGATGCATTGTTTTATGTAGCAATTCCAAATATTTTACCAAAAATGGAACAGATTGAAATAGAAGAGCCTTATTATTTAAACTCCTGTTTGACGATTGATTACATTGTTTTATTTATTGGGGTATATAATTACCCTCATCATGGGAAAATGGAAAAAACAAAAATGTTTCTTCAAGCAATTGATTATGTTAGTGATATGCTTGACTCAAACTTGTATGAGGATTATGCATTATATCGAGGGATTTACTATTTTAATTTAAAAGAATATGAGGTAGCCTTAGATAACTTACATAAAGGATTAGATAATAATCCTTCTGAGACATCAGTGCCTTTATATAACTATTTTTTAGGACGCACCTACGGAGAAAGTTATAAACTCACAAAATCAACGAAGTATTTCAAAATAGCTATGCAATTGTTTGAACGCCAAAACAACATGAGACGCGCCGTTTATGCACGTTTATATATTGCAGTTAACCGTATGAAAATGGCTGATTTTGATCAATTAATAGATGAGTTAAACTTTATTGAACAGTATGCAATCCGGGAAAAACTAACAGGGCTAACTTATGTAACAAGAATTAATACGCTTATCTATCATATTCTAAGACATGATTATCTTCAAGCAATCGAAACAGCTAGTAAAATTCAAAATAAAACAGGGTTATACTATTATTATTTAGCTTATGCACAAATAAAAGAAAACTTAATAAGTGAAGCCCTAAAAACCATTCAAATAGGCGAAAATGAAGTAAGCAAATCGGATTATCAAACAAAGATTGATACTATTGGCTTTGATTTTTTAGAAGGTATAATCGATCCTGAAAATACCGAAAATTATGAGACCATACTAGAAGAATACTTTTACGAATCAATTAAATCTTGTGCCTACAACCGAACGCAAATTGCATTTAAATATTATCGTGAGATGCTTGTTGAAAAGCGTCTATATAAAAAAGCGTACGATATTACAAAATTAATGATCGATATGAATAAAAAAGTGATGAAGTGAGGTGAGGGTATGTGTTTATTTTGTAAAAAAGCGTTTGAAATAATCTATGAAAATCATCATATGTATGTCATATTTGATTCTTACCCAGTTAGTAAGGGACACGCACTGATCATTCCAAAACGTCATATTGAACATTACTTTCTAGCAACAAACGATGAAATTATGTCTATGCATGATGCATTACACGTTATGAAAAATCGTTTAGATAAGATGTATCAACCTGATGGGTATAATATAGGTATCAATAACGGTGAAGCCTCAGGACAGACGATATTTCATCTCCACGTTCATTTGATCCCTAGGTATAAAGGTGATATGGATAAACCTCAAGGTGGCGTAAGAGGCGTTATTCCAGCCAAACAAAAGTATTAAAAAATCAAGCCTAAGCTTGATTATTAGATATTTTTGCTTTACAAGTACCTTTATGAACACTATACAAAATATAAATTGTCGATAAACCAATAAATAAAAGTAATAGAAGTTTCCAAAGCAGATTACCATACGGAAATATTATGGGTGTAAAAGCAATCCCTACTGCAGCTAAAAAGGCAATAACACAAGGTGTACAACCGAAAGTAAATAATGCAAATACAAATGAAACAACAGGAATGGTATTAGATCCTTTAGGTTCAACTTTGGTTAAGTTTAATTTAATTTGCGTAAAAGATAACATAATACTTGTTAATAAAGCCATCGTTAGATTAATCAGCATATGAACGATGAATAAGCCAACACCGAGTTCATTAATCATTGAATTAAGCGATCCAAATGCTAAAAAATCAAACATCATATATAAAGTTAATACGACTAAGAAAATGGCTAACCATATTAACATATTACGTGTTTTTAGTTGTTCGTTAAATACAATAGGTAACATTTTATCACTCCTTAATAATTATTTTAACATAATAATCATTTCTATCACTAAATTTGCATTTAGATAGGTTTGTCTTACAAACCATTAATGGAGGATGCCTCATGGAAAAATTAACTAAGGATTATGATCGTTTTCGTTTTAAAGTCCGTTTAAAAAGACATGAGAAAAAACTCACTCTACGAGAACTTGCGACCTTAACGAATCTTTCTCATAGTATGTTAACTAGAATTGAGCAAGGGTTAATGAAACCAACAGACGAGACGATGACAACGTTAAGTAAAGTATTGGATTTTAAACGTCAATATTGTTTAGAGTGTGAAACGAGCTTTGATACAAAATTTAATAAAATATATGAAGATATTTTGTATGCAAGAATTGAGCCAACGCATCCTTTTGCGGAAGAATTATATGAAAATCAGGACATTTATCTCAATTGTGATTGTTTTCATCGTTACTATTTAATCATGTTTATGTATACACAACACTTAAGAAGATATAAAGAATTTCAAGATGAGTTTTATCAAAAACTACTACTTCTTGAAGAATTGTTTGAAGGAAGGGATAAAGAGTTACTTTATATAGAATATGCAGCGTATTTCATTAATAAAGGAGATAGAGTTACATCCATAAAATATCTTGATCAATATGAAACATTTGGTAAGGATCAACATCTTATGGCTTTTAACCACCAAATTAGAGGGATTATTTTCGCAGAAAATTTTTATGATTATAAACAATCATTAAAAAGGTTTGAATTATCTTCTAACACGTTTCAAAAACTCTATAATTTTACACGTTTAATGCAAGCGAAAATTATGACCCAACGTATCTTAATTTATATGAACAGATTTGATGACTTTTTAGAGTCATATAAATATACGTATCACTATGCAGATATCAATAATAAGCCGTTCTTACTTGAAAGAGCTAAACAAAATATGACACGTTATCACCTTGCTCATCGTAATTACGCTGAAGCCCTAAAAATATTGAACACCTATAAATCAGAAAAAGGGGAGTATTACTGCTTTAAAGCGTATGCCTTATTCCAACAGAAATATGGTGTCGAAGCATTGCATGTTATTCAACAAGCTAAAACCGACCAGTTTGATGACCGTTATGGACACTTATGGTTAGCGATGGATGCGATTGAGTATGCTTTAACACACAGTCGAGATGATGAATACTTAAGTCGTTTGAAAAAATTTGCGGATTCAACATTTAATCAAGCCGATTTTATGTTAGTCAAAATGGCAACCAGATTATATACTGAAGCATTAGAAGAAAAACGATTATATAAAGAAGCGTATATTTATGCAGATAAACTATTACAAGCCATGAAAGAAATAATGAAGTAGGTGATTTAATGAAATCATATCGTAAAGAGTTATGGTTTGAAACAACGAAAAGAAGAGAACTTCTTAATATTACGCATGATGTCGAACGTTGTCTAAAAGAAAGTGGCATTAAAGAAGGGTTTTTATTATGTAACGCAATGCATATTACTGCAAGTGTCTTTATTAATGATGACGAACGAGGATTGCATCAAGATTTTGAAGTGTTTTTAGAGCGTTTAGCACCTGAGAAGCCTTATAATCAATATAAACATAATACATATGAAGACAATGCGGATGCCCATTTAAAACGTACGATTATGGGAAGAGAAGTTGTGGTTGCAGTTACAGATGGAGCATTAGACTTTGGCCCATGGGAGCAAATTTTTTACGGTGAATTCGATGGATTGAGAAGGAAAAGAGTTTTAATAAAAATCATTGGTGAATAGAAGGTAAATTATGATTGCTAGGTTTATATTATTAATGGTTTTTGGAATCGTTTTACTATTCAACTCATTTTTAGATGGCTTGAATATGACGGTTTCAAATTCAAAAAGTATAAGACGTAATTGGATCAAAAACGGTCTGATTCGTTTTACTATGTTTTTTATTGTATTTGCGGTCTTGTTTTTATTTAATGGACCGATTGAGCGATTGAACTTAGTGATTGGCGTAATTAGTGTAACCTTTTTACTTATTATAATTGAGACAGGGTTTAATTCGCCGCATAAGTCTATGTTTAAACGATTTAAACAAGCATCCATAAGATTTTTCTATAAACAGTTCATTGTTTATTTAGGCATGGCTTTTTTAATTACGACATTGTTTATTAACGCGTCATGGCAGACTTATTTTGTTTTATTTGGCGTTTTAATTATATTATCTATTTTACTCTACATTATTGTATTTAAATGGCTAGCATTTTATTTCTTTAAGCAAATTCCATATGAGATGCCATTTGATCAAACACTCTATCACATGGAACCTAATTTACAAAATCAACTCTATATAATTCAGAGTAAAAAGTTGTATTTACCTATGAATGCCCTTTTGATGGGGGTATTTAAGACAAAAAAAGTTTTATTAACACCTTCTTTATTAGGTGGATTAAACAGTAAGCAAGTTCAAGCAATTATTACCCATGAGATTGGTCATTATTTTCATAAACATTTATTAGAACGTCTATTCGTTTTAATCGCTGTATTTATTAGTTATTTGGCGATAACTTATGTCATTTTTGACACTTCATTCATACAGTTATTAGGTGTAGATACAACCCTAATTAACTATATAACTTTGTTAAGTGTCTTTATATATATTTTAGAAAATATAATTGAAACTTTATTTTACCAATTAGCACATAAACAAGAGTATGAAGCGGATACTTATGCGGCTAGTAAAGGCTATGCTATAGCATTAGCAAGTGCATTAGAAATCATTGATAAAAGACAAACTGAACAATCGTTTCATGCCCTATATCATAAACTTAAACTGTCTCATCCAAAAACTGAAACACGGATACAAAAACTAAGAGCGCATAGTTAATACGCGCTTTTTTATGTTTAAAAGCTGTTTTTTTATAACCCCTTACCTATTAAAAGTTGCTTCTAGTGGTATCCCCCATCTTGATTTTGTATATTTACTTTGATATTCAAAAAAAAATGGTATAATTAGTTTATAAAACGGGGGTGAAATGATGAAAAAATCAATACCTAAAATTCCACTCATCTACCCTTTACCGTTAACAATACTTGGGGTAAGTAATTCTGGAGGCACATTTTATACTACAGTAAGTAATCTTTCGGTAATGGGCACGACACCACCTATGATTAGCATCATGTTAGATGAGAAAAAACACATGCAAAAACAACTTGAAGTTGGCGTAAGAGTAAGTATTAATATCCCTTCTACAACCTCGATTGATAAAGCAGATTTATGCGCAACCGTATCGAGTGATGATTTTGACAAGTCGATTTTATTTGACACGCAATATGCGCTTAATACACCATATATTGAAGACTTTCCAGTCGCATTGATTGTCGAAATAATCGAACATGTTCATGTGAAACGTCATCATCTCTATATATGTGAGGTCAAAAAAACACTTGTAGAAGAGTCTTTGTTTGTCGATCAAAACATTCCATCTATGAATATTTTAGATCCAATCATTTACGGACTAGATGAAAAGTACTATCAAATTGGAAAAGTCATTGGAAAAGCGGCATTAGAGGGCAAAGCACTTTACCAAAACATTCGTAAGACTATGCCACCGAAACCTTATAGTTTCCATTTTAAATACAAACTTTGTTTACTAAAAGAGGCTGGTCACTCATATAAAGATTTATCAGAAGAATTTGATGTATATCATGAAACAATAGAAGACTGGTATGCACTTTATACACTATTTGGTAGAGAAGGATTAACTAAGAAGATGTCAAATAAACTTGCGTCTACTAAGTTTACCGATGAAGAGAAAAACCGTATGGTACAATTAATCGTATCAGGCAAAAAAACGTATCGTCAAGTATGTGATGAAAACCTTGTTAGTTTATCTAGACTTAAAAACTGGGTTAAAAAATACCGCAAAGAATCTAAAAAATAAAAGGAGACGTCGTCTCCTTTTTGTTTGCACACAAACTTATAGGGTATTATAGTTGAATCATTCGTATATTTAACATAGAATATTTTTTAGCAGGAGTGATTGTATGAAACTATTATATTGGATTTCAGGACATATTGTATTAAGTATTTTAATCGCTATGAGTATAGGGTTTTTGGTTGGGGCATTCATAGATACATCAAGTTTAAGAGGGCTGGTAACTTATTTATCATTTCTAATGGTTTATCCAATGATGGTCACATTAAATTTTAAAAGCTTAAAAGAAAAAGGGAACTTAAAGCTACAAGTCGTGACACAGTGCATTAACTTTATCTATTTACCACTTTTAGCGGTTTTGTTTGGCTACATATTTTTTAAGTTTAATGACAATTTCCGTTTAGGTATCTTATTAATTGCATTACTACCAACATCTGGTATGACAGTTTCATGGACAGTTATGGCAAATGGTAATGTTAAAGAAGCCATAAGAATGATTGTCATTGGACTTATTCTAGGTGGATTATTAACCCCCATATACTTAAATTTTTTTATGGGTGAGGCAGCAAATATTCCATTTACCCAAATCATTCAACAAATCATTGCCATTGTATTTTTACCTATGTTGTTAGGGTTTTTAACACAAACTCTACTTAAAAAACAATTTGGTGAACAAAAATTCATAACCAAAATTAAACCGATATTCCCACTTTTTTCAACGTTAGCCGTTGTGGTTTTAATTGGGATTGTAATGAGTTTACGTGCAAATATGTTAATCGCTAACCCAAACTTATTATTACATATTCTTGTGCCAATTGTGTTAGGGTATTTAACGATGTTAATAACCATCGATTTTATTGGCAGAAACTTATTTGAAAGAGCAGATAGAATCGCGTTAATCAACGGAACTATGATAAGAAGTCTGTCACTGGCTTTGGCAATTGCCTTAACTGTCTTTAATGAACAGGGACCTGAAATAGCACTTATAATCGCTATTGCTTATATCGTGCAAGTCCAACTAGCCGCATGGTATGTGAAAAAAGAGATTAAATTAAGCTTAAAGACTACAATGTAGTCTTTTTTTATTTACAAGGGTGCATTTTTTAGGCTTTAAGCCATTGATTATACTTATTACTATATCGGTTGTTAAGCAGTCTGAAACCTTTTAAAATGATAGTGTTAGAAAGGAGTGTACAATGAAAACAATTGACGCAACAAAATATATACCTAAAGAAAAACATCCAGCCATAATGAAATTATTCTTTTCATTAGAGGTTAATGAAAGTATGTTACTCATAAATGATCACGATCCAAAACCTTTATATTATCAGTTTCAAGCAGAGTATAAAGACACATTTACCTGGGAATATAAAGAAGAAGGACCAGATATTTATAAAGTAGTTATCACCAAAACAAAGGAGGTACATCATGATTAAACCAAATGATACATTAGGAAGTATAGTTACGCGTATTCCAAGTAGTGCAAAACTATTTGAGCAACATAAAATAGATTACTGCTGTAATGGGTATCGCAGTTTAGAAGAAGCATTAAAAAACGAACCAATCAATATTAAGGATTTATTAGAAGATTTAAATACTCTTTATGATAATTCAAAAAACCAATTAAATACCGATTGGACAAAAGCAGATTTAAATCTTTTAGTTGAACATATCCTTAATACACATCATGCGTTTTTATATGAAATGTTGCCTGTTTTAAGTGAACTAACTACTAAAATATTAAGAGTTCACGGCATGCATCATCCTAAATTATCAAAAGTACATAAAGATTTCCATATGTTAAAAACAGAACTAGAAGCACACTTAATAAAAGAAGAAACTATTCAATATCCAGCCATTTATAGCTATTTAGATACTAAGTCACCAGCCGATTTAGAACAAGCTAAAAAAGTGATTGATGATTTAGAAAGTGAACATGCTGCTGCTGGAGATTTACTGAAATCTTTAAGAAATGTAACCAATGATTACTCAGTCCCTGAAGATACTTGTGGCACTTACGAAAAGACATATGAATACTTAGAAATGCTAGAAAAAGATATGTTTCAACATATTCATTTAGAAAACAACATATTGTTTAAAAGATTACAAGATTTATAAAAAAAGTGCGAAATGCACTTTTTTTATATCCATACCTTGACAGATTAGGTATAGTGATTTATCATATACATAACTAGATTAGGTATGAGGTGTGTTATGGAAGAAAAAATCAAGCAATATGTTAGTTATCATTTTAGATTTGATCCAAGAGAAGACGTTGAGAGTATTATTGAAGAAGTAACAAGTAATTTAATTGATCGATATTATGAACTATTAGAAAAAACGAATAATGAACAAAAAGCTTATATTGAAGCGATTAAATCGATGGGAAGTTTTAAATCAAAAGACGATATTCCAGAACTATATAAGATAAAACCTGATTGGGCAGACATTGCATTTATAGTGTCCGCAATTTTAAGTATTTTTGCAGTAATCGCAATGTTTATCGATTCGACATTAGGGTTTGTATTAACCTTAAGTAGTATTTTACTTTTTAGCGGAGCAGCCTATTATTTTTATGCACAAGCACAATATACTAGAAAAGAAGAACTAGATATTGAAAAACACAATATCTATTTAACTAAAATATTTTCTTACTTAAAGACTTGTTTTGTGTTTTGGACCATTAATTTAGCGATAGTTTTTTCTTCAATTACTACTGGATGGACTGTATTCATGACATTAGCTAATTCAACCATTACTAATCCAACCAATATATCAATTGGTGGGTATATTATTATTACGCTATTATCTTTTTTGATTGGCATAATAATATTTGCTTTAATAGCTAAATTAATCTATGATCGACTATTAATGCGTTACCGTATACAAACTGGGCTTGCTTCACCACAAAGTAAAATTAAAGCATCTTATGACTATTTATCTGTTAAAGATGATAATGTATCAAATAGACATACAAGTAATTTTATTGTGACATTAAACAAAAAATTTACGAACAGAGTCATTTCATTCATGTTGTTAGGTGGATTACTATTTACAGTTTTAAGTCCTTTAGAAGTGTTTCTCCGCATCCAACATGAAAACGGATGGTATTTTTTAGATCCTGATACGATTGATAGAGGCGTCTATATCTTAGTGCTGATAAAATTATCACTATCGATAGATTACTATTTTTTAGGTATTTTAGGGTTACTTGGTTTAGTACAGTTATTTATTGTTATCTTGTTAGGATTATTAAATAAGATTAGAGCAACTAAGACAATTACATTGAGTTTTATAACATGGGTTAGTTTATCAATGATTATGTTCATAACGTTTGATGCAATTGATCGCATCGGGCATTATTTGAGTCCACTGTTTATGGTGCCAGTATTAGTAATGATTTTTGTAGGCTTGATTAAGTTAATTATTTCCATATTTTTACCAAAACCATTTGTAAATAAAGAGGTGTAATCCATGGAGTTAATGGGTGATATTCTAAGAGGACATACCGATATGATATTGCTGTCTTTATTAAATCATAAAGATTCTTATGGTTATGAAATAAATCATAAGATTCAAGAATTAACCCAAGATGCTTTTATGTTCACAGAAGCAACCCTTTATACAAGTTTTAAAAGGTTAGAACAATTAGAATATATTACTTCTTACTGGCAAGAAGGCGAAAACCTCAAAAGAAGAAAATACTATTCAATAACAAACAAAGGAAAACTTTACTTAAACTCTAAAATCAAGTCATTTAACGAAGCATTTGAAACAATATTTAAGATAATTAACACGTAGATTCAGTCATATTGACTGAATCTTTTTTTATAGTTATTTCAAACTATAAAAGTGTAATTGGCAGTGTAAGCGCTTTATGATATAATAGTACCGTATAAAAACTCGTGAGGTGGGCTATGCGTATTGAAAAGCATCCGATTTTAAGCTTTGAAAAGAAAAGAGAAATCACGTTTTACTATAATGGAAAAGCAATTACAGGGTATGAAGGAGATACGATTGCATCGGCACTTCATGCTCAAGGTGTAAAAACCTTAAGCGATAGTATTCACTTAAAACGCCCTAGAGGCTTTTATTGTGCGATAGGAAACTGTGCATCCTGTAATATGGTGGTTAATGGCGTTCCTAATGTACGTACTTGTATCACACCACTTGAAGATAATATGGATGTGAAAAAACAAGAAGGAAAGGGGCTAATTAAATGAGACAAGCCGAATTTGTAATCATTGGCGCTGGCCCTGCAGGACTTAGTGCTGCAAAAAGTGTTTTAGATGCTGGTGGAAAGGTACTTATTATTGACCGTAGTCATATTTTAGGTGGACAGCTTTCTAAACAAACCCATATGTTTTTTGGAAGTGAAAAAGAACATGCCTCAAAACGAGGTATTGATATTTTAGATATTTTAGTTGATGACATTAAGCATCATAAGAATTTAGAAATTTTAACAGAAACAACCGTAGTTGGTTTATATGAAGATAAGGTAGTGTCATGTGTGAAACATGATACGTATTTTAAAATTAAGGCACAAACAATTATCGTAGCATCTGGTGCTAGTGAAAAAGCACTTCCTTTTGAAAATAATGATATTCCTGGCGTTTATGCAGCTGGAGCTGTTCAAACATTGATGAACGTTTACGGCGTGAAACCAGGTCATAAAGTGATTATGGTAGGTAGTGGGAATATTGGTTTAATTGTAGCTTATCAACTGATGCAAGCTGGAGTAAAAGTCGTTAAGTTGGTTGAAGCTGCTAGCACTATTGGTGGGTATTTAGTTCATGCTTCTAAAATTAGACGGTTAGGTGTAGAAATATTAACCAATACAAGCGTTAAAAAAGCAATTGGTAAAGAAAGTGTTGAAGCAGTTGAAATTTGGAAACTCGATGAATCATGGCAAGGGATTCCTGGAACTGAAGAAATTTTTGAAGTCGATACCATTTGTATCGCAGTAGGTCTTGCGCCTTTAACAGAGCTATTACAACAAGTTGGCGCTGAAGTGGTTTATATCCGTGAACTTGGTGGCAATGTACCGAAAATTAACTTTAAATATGAAACGACAGTCAGTGATGTCTATGCTTGTGGGGATGTTGCGGGGATTGAAGAAGCAAGTAGTGCGATGATTGCAGGGCGTATAACAGGATTTGAAGCCGCAATTAAACGTGGGTACAAAGTTGAAAGAATAGAAGAAAGATTAAGTCAGTTAAGACAAGATCTTGTAAATTTAAGAAACGGTCCTCACGGCGTAAAAGTCCGTATAGGGATTGAAAAATTGGGGGTTACATTATGATTGAAAAGACTGGCATCCCTACAATAGATCAAATAAAAAAAGAGTTCCCAGAAACTAGCGTTTTAGTAAAAGCAAAAGCCATTATTGAATGCTATAAAGAAATACCCTGTAATCCATGTAGTACGAGTTGTCCCTTTGATGCAATCTTTATTCCTGAAGATATTAATGTAAGACCATTAATTGATTTTGACGCATGTACAGGATGTGGAATCTGTGTTTATAACTGTCCCGGTTTAGCCATTACAGTTAGACAAATTAAAGATGGCAAGGTACTATTAAAGGTGCCTTATGAGTTTACACCACTACCTAATAAAGATGAAGTAGTAAATGTAATGAATCGTGCAGGTGAAATTATTACAAAAGGGTTAATCACACGCGTTGTTTTAACAGAAAAACAAAATAAAACCGCACTTATTCATGTGGAAATTCCAGAAGAATTTGTATATGATGCGATGACTATTGAGGTGAAACATGGATCCTAAAAACGTCATTATTTGTCGTTGTTCAGATGTAACTTTGCAAGATTTATATGATTTATTTGAACAAGGTTATGAAACTTTTGAAGAGTTAAAACGTATTAAACGTGTTGGCATGGGACCATGCCAAGCCAATACTTGTGGAAAAATGGTTCAGTGGGAAATAAGTAAATATTTTAATAAGCCACTTGAAGAGGTACATTTTCATAATATGCGTCCTTTCACTATGGGGGTTAAATTAAATAGCATAAAGGAGCAAGCTGATGATGAAAAATAAAGCAAACATTGTCATTATTGGTGGAGGAATTAGCGGGTGTAGCATTGCTTATAACTTAGCTAATCAAGGCATGAAGGATATTGTTGTAATAGAAAAATCTTATCTAACAAGTGGTGCAACTGGCCGCTGCGGTGCAGGTGTTAGACAACAATGGGGCACTAAAATGAACTGTTTACTTGCTAAAAAAAGTGTTGAGTTTTTTGAAAATGCAAAAGAAATTCTACAATATGATGGTGATGTTGAATTTAAACAAGAAGGCTATTTAGTTATTGCAAGTGATGAAGAAGAAGCCAAAACATTTAAGAAAAATGTTGCATTGCAAAACAGTTTAGGCATTCCATCACAAGTTTTAACTAAAGAAGAAGCTAAAGAAATTGTGCCACATTTAAATATAGACGAAGTCCATAGCGCTACGTTTTGTAAAACAGATGGACATTTAAATCCATTCACCATGACAGATGCTTACTATAAAGCTGCAAAACGTTTAGGTGTAACCTTTTATACTTACACGACAGTCACAGGTATACAAACCAAAAACAATGAAATTACAAAGGTTTTTACGGATAAAGGTGATATTGAAACGCGTTTAGTCGTAAACGCTGCAGGTGGTTGGTCAAAAGAAGTCGGAGAAATGGTCGGTGTAGACATTCCAGTCTATTCAAGAAATCATGAAATTCTAGTAACTGAACCAGTTGAAAGAATGCAAGGGCCAATGGTTATTTCATTTTCTAAAAATATTTATTGCCAACAAACCCCACACGGAGCTTTTATAATGGGTAGAGGTGATAAAGACATGCCTAAAGGGCATTCAATGACATCAAGTTGGCAGTTTCTAGATGAAATGGCAAAAACAGTTACCGCATTACTACCACCGATTGGAAATTTACGTGTTATAAGACAATGGGGTGGTCTTTATAATATGAGTCCTGATCATCAACCAATTATCAGTGATACCAAGCAACTAAAAGGCTTCTACATTGCTTGTGGATTTAGTGGGCATGGATTTATGCTAGCACCAATGACAGGATTATTACTTTCAGAATTAATTTTAGGAAAAACACCATCAATGCCTATGGATGCTTTATCTTTAGATAGATTTGATGGTACAGAAATAGAAGATATAGAAACTAGTGTTGTTTAGAAGGGAGCAAAATTATGGCAATTTATACTTACAAAACAGAACCGCTTATTGATTTTACAAAAGAAGAAAACGTAATTAAATTTAAAAAAGGTTTAGAAATCGTAGAGGGTTATTTAGGTCAAGAGTACCCACTCATTATTAATGGAGAGCGTATTAAAACCGCAAAAACATCTATTTCTAAAAATCCATCTAACCATGATGAAGTTATTGGAACGATTTATCAAGCAGGTCTACAAGAAGTAGATCGCGCGATGGAGAGTGCGCTAACCGCATTTGAATCATGGAAGAAAGTACCAGCTAAAGTACGTGCAGATGTATTATTTAAAGCTGCAGGTATTTTAAGAAGACGTAAGTTTGAGTTTAGTGCTTTAATGACAAAAGAAGCTGGTAAACCTTACGCAGAAGCTGATGCAGATACTGCAGAGGCCATTGATTTCTTAGAATATTACGGTCGCCAAATGTTAGAGATGACGGAAATTGATAAGAAAATCTTAAGTAGAAGAAACATTGAACGCAATGAATATCATTATATTCCACTTGGGGTTGGGGCAATTATCACCCCATGGAACTTCCCACTTGCTATTTTAGTAGGAATGACTACTGCTGCAGTAGTTAGTGGAAATACCGTCTTACTAAAACCAGCAGAAACTACACAAGTAATCGCTTATAAATTTGTTGAGGTTTTAGAAGAAGCTGGTCTTCCTAAAGGGGTCGTTAATTTTACACCAGGTAAAGGAAGTATTATTGGTGATCACCTTGTAAATCATCCAAAAACACGTTTCATTAGTTTTACAGGAAGTAAAGAAATTGGATGTCGTATTTATGAAAATGCTGCTAAAGTGCAAGAAGGACAAATTTGGTTAAAACGTGTTATTGCAGAAATGGGCGGAAAAGACGCTATCGTTATTGATGAAGGTGTAAACCTAGATGATGCTGCTGATGCAATTGTCCAAAGTGCTTTCGGATTTAGTGGACAAAAATGTAGCGCATGTTCACGTGCAATTATTCATGAAAAAGTTTATGATGAAATCATTGAGAAAATTAAAATTCGTACCGAAAAAATCATTGTAGGAGATCCTACAAACGAAAAGACGTATATGGGACCAGTAAATGATGGTAAAGCATTTAAAAATATTAGTGATTATATCGAAATCGGTAAAAAAGAAGGTAGATTACTAGCAGGTGGAAAAACAGACGATAAAAAAGGTTGGTTTATTGAACCTACAGTTATTGTAGATGTTGATCCCTATGCACGCATCATGCAAGAAGAAATCTTTGGACCTGTTTTAGCAATAACTAAAGTGAAAGATTTTGATGAAGCGATTAAAGTTGCAAACAACACAGAATTCGGTTTAACTGGTGCTGTATGGAGTAATAACCGTATGCATTTAGAAAAAGCTAGAGAAGAATTTCATGTTGGAAACTTATACTTTAACCGTAAATGTACTGGAGCGATTGTTGGGTATCAACCATTCGGTGGCTTTAACATGAGCGGTACAGATTCAAAAGCTGGAGGACCAGAGTATTTAGTTCTACATATGCAAGGAAAAACTGTTTCAGAAGCATTATAAAAAAACAAAGCGATATATTTAAAAATATGTCGCTTTTTTTATGTATAATTATTGACAATTCAATTATATAATGATAGCATTAAAATAATATTAAGGCATACCTTAAAAAAGAGGTGACAAAATGTTTTCTGCTGAAGAAGATTATTTGAAAATACTTTACGAACTCTCTCATGAAACCGACTCATTATATGTGAAAAGTTCAGTTTTAGCTAAAACTTTTAACTATACCATGCAAAGTATTAACGAAATGATAAAACGTATGGCTAAAAAAGGTTTTGTTGAGTATGTCCCGTACAAAGGAATTAAACTTACAACACTAGGAAAAAGCGAAGCACTTCGATTGATAAGAGCACACCGAGTGTGGGAAGTATTTTTAGCGGAAAAACTTGGTCTTCCTTGGGAAGCATTGCATGAAGAAGCTGAAAAACTCGAACACGTTACAAGTGAAGAAGTTTTAAATAGATTGTACGAATATTTAGGGAAACCTACACATTGTATGCACGGAAACCCTATACCTAGTGCAGAAGGATTCATCAACAAGAATAAAGATCAATCCCTTTGGATTAGTAAAAAAGGATGGTTTAAAATTACTAGAGTCATAGATGATAAAGATTTACTTAGTTATCTAAATGATTTATCTATAACGATAAATACAGAAATTTTCATCGATAAAAAAGACGACTATGCGGGAATCATTTATATTAAAAACGATGATGAAATACATGCTATAACTAAACAAATCGCAGGATCCATTTTTGGATTACCTGTTAACTAAGGAGGCGTATTATGGATTTTACAACGGGTGAAATATTATTTGCATTTGCATTAACAACATTTGCTGGATTATCAACAGGTATTGGTAGCCTTATAGCATTTTATTCTAAAAAAACTAATGAAACATTTTTAAGTATTGCTTTAGGATTTTCTGCAGGAGTTATGATTTACTTGTCCTTTATAGAAATATTTCCAAAAGCATTAGAGTCTTTAGAAGCAACTATGAGTAATGGACGTGCTTACGTCATTACAACATTTGCATTTTTTGGTGGGATAGCACTTACAGCACTCATTGATCGATTAGTGCCTGAAGCCGCAAATCCACACGAAATTCGTGATGCAAGTGAAATGGAAGAAACCCCAGACGAAGTAGAACGTAAAAAAAGTAAATCATTAATGCGAATGGGTGTGTTTACTGCACTCGCAATCACACTACATAATTTTCCGGAAGGGATTGCAACATTTTTAGCTGCACTTGAAAACCCTGCATTAGGTGTAAGTATTGCGATTGCCGTTGCTATACATAATATCCCAGAAGGGATTGCAGTTAGTGTACCAATCTACTATGCAACAGGTTCTAAAATGAAAGCATTTATGTGGTCTTTCTTATCAGGGCTTGCTGAACCAATTGGGGCATTAGTTGCATTCTTAATTTTACAAGCATTTATGAGTGAACTATTATTTGGAATTGTGTTTGCAGGTGTCGGTGGAATTATGGTTTATATTGCACTCGATGAACTCCTTCCAACTGCAGAAAAGTACGGTTCACATCATAAAGTAATTTATGGTTTGTTAGCAGGAATGTTTGTCATAGCTGTTAGCTTGTTATTACTTTAAACAAAACTCAGTGACTATAGGAATATTCAAAAAAAACAATCTTATTGACGCTGTAACTTTGGGTCTTATCATTTGTAATAAACACCAAACACCAATCAAATTAAAAATCTATATAAAGTGAACCACATTTATTAGAGAATAAAAAAATACACCTGCTTATTTTAATAAATATGCAGGTGTTTTTGTATGATATATTTATATTGTATGTCGGATTATTGTATCAAATGATCCGGTAACTTTATAGAAGCAATATACTCAAAAGCTGTTTCTATATTCGGTTTTGCAGTCAAAAATTCAGGGGTTTCAATGGATAAATTAAATGCAATCACTGTATGACATAGTGCAATACCAATATCAACAGCTTGGATATCATATTTAAGTACCTTTGCGTAGTTCGGTGTGCGTTTTATATAAACATGAAGCATTTGATCTTTAATTAAAAATCGCCAAGGTTGTTTGTTAGACGCAGAAGGCGCTAGTCTGATTAAGTTTAGTGCCTCACATAAACCATTGTTTTTGTAATCAAGTGGTGTATTAAAATTCTCTTGAAAGAATAAGCTATCAAATGATAATCGGTTATCTCCTTTAGAACTTTTTCTAATTACTTTATCCACAAATGATTGTGTATTATTTATATAACCAATAGGGGTTATTGCTGGAATAACTTCTTGAGGTGATAAGAGTATATTAAATGATTTTCTGTTAAAAGTCCCACCAAGCCATACTGTTCCTAGGTTTATCTCGGTAACTTTTAAGATAAAGTATTCAAATAAATACCCAAAATCAATAAGACCTAAATAAGAATGATTGACTTTACCTGAGACAAATGTTTTGGCATTTTTGACAAACCCATAAGTCCCAATTTTTTTTGGCTTTTCTTCATCAATATATTGATTTTCATGAAAATTTAATTGGATAGTATTATTAAACGGACCAGCTATAGATTCAATATTTTTTATTAATTCATGTATTTTTGTGATGTCTATATCGGACAAACTTTCTTTTTTATAGGTTCTTATCGATTTTCTCTTTAATATAATATCTTTCATAATGTCTCCCAGTTTATTTGACTTATTTTGTTTAGTTAAATGGATCACTCAGATAATCTTGTCATTAGGAATAATGAATGAAATAATAATAAAGATGATTGAGATAGCCGTTAACATTAAACCGATGACAATAAGTTCTTCACCATGTACTAGTTGTACATTATTAATAAAAAATAATGTCGTACCACCAAACAATACTAAAGAAATTAAGCCAGACCACCTTAAGACAATCCTTTTCATAACGAACCCCCCATTCACATATATATGAAAAGTTGCGTCCTTTTATCAATTGGATAAGATTAATGAAATATAGCTGCAAATAGGAACCATAATGATATTATTTATACGGGTTTTTTAAATCCGTAACAATAAATAATGTTGTTCTATTTTTTAAATCTAGGTAAAAATCTACCTGTATTTTCACGGTATTTGATATAATCATCACCATATTTAAGCATTAAATCATCTTCTTCTAAATAGGTTATATAGATATAAATCAATGAAAGTATAATGGTAAATAACACTAGAAACAAACGGTTAGAAGCCGTAGCGACCCCAAACCAAACCAACATGGTTCCGAGTGTTTTAGGATGTCTTATGTATTTATAGATTCCTGTTAACATGGTTAATTTACTTTTCTTTTTATTTACTTCTAAGCCTACAACCTGCATACTAATAAGCATAATGATCATTCCGAAAATGAATAAAGTCATCCCAATTAAGTGGGCATAATTTTGATTATTAAAAATATTGGGCAACCTTGGAATCTCTACGATAAAGAAAACTAAATAATTTAAAAAGATGATGATTTCGAATATGCCAGAAATAAGTCTATAGTCACCACATTTTTTAAAGGCATCTTCGTTATATTTTGCTTGTTTACAAAAAGGTTGAACACTATGACCATAGTAATAACCTAAACCTAAGGTTGAAATGATTAAGGTAATCAAGTTCACAATCCAAAACATATAATGCCTCCTATGTTAAATTGATATAGTTTATTTTATCACGTTTAGACAAAGTAAAAAAGTGTACAATGATTGCACACTTTATAGTAAATCTTCTATGTCATATCTAAACAGCTCTGGTTCAACATTAGGCGCATAGCGCTCTACAATATTTCCTTTGCGATTAATGAGGAATTTTGTGAAATTCCATTTGATTTTACTCGTTATTACCCCTTTGGTTTCACCGGTCAACCATTCATATAGCGGATGCATGGTTTTTCCTTTAACTTCAATTTTGTCAAACAGTGGAAATGTGACACCGAATTGTTGAGCGTAAGTTTCTTCTAAAATATCGCAATCAAGTGGTTCTTGTTTTTTAAATTGGTTTGATGGAAATCCTAATACAACAAATTTTTGATCTTTATACGCTTGATAAAAAGATTCTAAACTTTCGAGTTGCTTAGCATAGCCACATCTTGATGCGGTATTCACAATTAAAACAACATAGCCTTGGTAATCTTTTAGTGAAACTTCCTTCCCATTAACATCAGTTACTTTAAAATCGTATAAATTCATAAAAAACACCCCCGTATTTATATTATACTGCAAAAAAAATAAACAGATGCAAATAATATGCATCTGTTTATTATTTTATTTTTTTCCGAAGACTTTTTCCCAGTCTGCTAAGAATGAAGCAATACCAGTATCAGTTAGTGGATGTTTTAAAGATTTTTTGAAAACTTCATAAGGTACAGTTGCAATATGAGCACCAACTAAAGCTGAATCTTGAAGTTGTTTTGGTGAACGAATGCTTGCACTTATAATTTCTGTATCTAAACCATATATATCAAATATATCACGAATTTGTTCTACAACTTCAATACCATCGTGTAGTGTATCTTCTAATCTGCCAACGAATGGACTAACATATGATGCACCTGCAAGGGCTGCAAACAATGCTTGGTTGGTACTGAAAATTAATGTTACATTCGTTTTAATTCCTTCGCTTGCTAGCTGCTTAACAGCTTTAAGTCCCTCAGCTGTCATTGGAATTTTAACGATCATATTTTTATGGATTTTAGCAATTTCTCTACCTTCTTTGATCATACCTTCTGCGTCTAAACTAATAACTTCTCCACTTATTGGCCCATCAACAATTGATGTAATTTCTTTAATAACTTCATTAAAGTCTCTACCTTCTTTAGCCACGAGTGTTGGGTTAGTAGTAACCCCAGAAATGATACCTAATGATGCAATTTCTCTAATGTGTTCTACATTAGCTGAATCGATAAATAATTTCATTTTATGCTTCCTCCTCATTATTTTCTTCTATTGTTTTAAACTGAACAGGCATAACGCCTTCTAGTGTTGGTGTCACTCTTTCTGTGAACAAAACGCCATTTAAGTGATCAAGTTCATGTTGAAAAACGATTGAGACGAATCCTTTTAGTTTTAGAGTTTCTTCACGTAAAGTATCCGTTAAGACATCATATAAGTGTGTTTTTACAGTGACACGTTTATGACGTGGGACTAAACCTTCGACTTCACGGTCAATACTTAAACATCCTTCACCACCAGGCATATAAGTAAGTAATTCAGTATGGGAGACGAGTTTTGGGTTAATCATTAAATAATCATGAAGCGTTTCAAAATTTTCATCTACCGTATAAATTGCGAGCATTCTTTTAGAAATGTTGATTTGTGGTGCCGCAAGACCAACACCTGGTCTTAGTTCATACTTTGTTGCAATTTCTTCATCTTGAGAGTTAATTAAAAATTCTCGCATATTTTTTAATATTTCTTTATCTTCATCACTAAGAGGTAGTGTAACATCATGTGCTTTTTTTGTAAGCGTTGGATGTCCTTCTCTAATAATATCTTTCATCGTTAACATAAGGATCCCTCCTAAAAATATTATAACAAATCATCATCTAAATCACTAACAAATAACGTTTTAGATTTTAACCGTAATAATTTTAACATAATCACATAGAAACCGGTATCATTTAAAATATAAAGCGTTTTCAGACCCTGTATATCTATTGTATGAAAATCGTTATCCTAGTATAATAGATATACAAAAGATTTTCTAGTGGAGGCAAATATGAAACCAATTAAAAAAATAGGAATTATTACAGGCGGAGGCGACTGTAGTGGTTTAAATGCGGTTATTAACGGCATTACTAAAACCGCAATTAATAAGTATGGGATTGAGGTAATCGGATATAAACGTGGTTATTCAGGTCTATATCACAATGATTATCAAGTTTTAGACTTAAAGGCAGTATCAGGGATTATGCATGAGGGTGGAACGATTTTAAAATCTTCCAATAAAGATAATTTATTCAACTTCCCTATCTTAAAAGATGATGGGTCTTATGAATATAAAGATGTATCACATGTAGCTATTGAAAATTTAGAAAAAGAAGGCGTTGACGGATTAATTGTTATTGGTGGAGATGGAACATTAACTAGTGCAAGAGACTTTCATCGTCGTGGAATTTCTGTAGTAGGTGTACCAAAAACGATTGATAACGATCTACCAGCTACTGATGTTACTTTCGGATTTAATACATCACTTGAAACC
Organism: Liberiplasma polymorphum; assembly: GCF_043951795.1. Lineage (NCBI taxonomy): Bacteria > Bacillati > Mycoplasmatota > Mollicutes > Liberiplasmatales > Liberiplasmataceae > Liberiplasma > Liberiplasma polymorphum. Next base: position 32,681 of record NZ_JBIOAG010000003.1, read on the forward strand.
ATTACAGATGCATTAGATAAGATTCATACAACCGCTTATTCTCATGACCGTATTATGGTAGTTGAAGTCATGGGACGCCATACAGGTTGGTTAGCACTTGAGGGTGGTCTTGCAGGGAGTGCAGATGTTATTTTAATCCCTGAAATTCCATATGATATTAATAAAATAATTCAAAAAATCAAAGAACGTGATGCACAAGGTAAAAGCTTTGCGATTATTGTCGTTAGTGAAGGCGCTAAACCTAAAGACGGTGAAGTTCATGTAAGAGAAATCGTTAAAGACTCTGCCGATACTATCCGTTTAGGTGGTATTGGAGATGTTGTTACACGTCAACTTCAAACGATGATTACGAATCATGAAGTTCGTTATTCAAACTTAGCTTATATTCAAAGAGGTGGCGTTGCAAGTCAATTTGACCGTTCAATTGGGTTAAGATTTGGTGTTGCCGCAATTGATTTACTCATGGAAGGTGGAACCGGTAGTATGGTTCGTTGCCGTGGTAGAGAAATTAGTGCAGTACCACTTGAAGAAGTTGTTGGGACTGGTGAAGTTGGTGAGACTAGTAAAGGTGGGGCTAAATACGTAGACCCTAATGGACAATTAGTCAAAGCAGCTAAATCAATCGGAATTTCATTCGGAGACTAAAATGAATTACCCTATTGATTATGAACACTATACAACAGAAGAGATTATAAAAATTGTCGAGTTCCTAAGTTTACTTGAAGATTATAAAGAAAATCCTAAACACGTGGATGTTGAAATGCTAAAAACAAAGTATGTTACCTATCGTAAAATACTAAACAACCAATCAGAAGAAAAAACGATTGATCAAGCATTTGAAAAACAAACACAAATTTCTATTTATCAAACAATGAAAAAACTATAAAATCCACTAATTGTGGATTTTTTTGTTTAAAATGATACAATAATCATGAAATGAGAGTGGTTTTATGCGATTAGATAAATTTTTAAGTAACTTAAAGTATGGTTCAAGAAACGACATTAAAAAATTATGTAAAGCCGGTTTGATTAAAGTCAATGACAACCCCATTAAAGATTCAAGTATGGATATTGATCCCTTAACTGATCAAATTTTCTTTATGAACGAAGCGGTTGTTTATCATGAACAACTTGTTTTAATGATGTATAAACCCAAAGGCTATGTTTCTGCAAATAAAGATGCTTTACATAAAACGGTGTTTGATTTATTGCCCGATGCCTATAAACGCCATGATTTAAGTATTGCTGGTAGACTTGATATCGATACAGAAGGCTTACTTATTCTAACAAATGATGGTCAGCTTATTCACAGTATCATTCATCCTAAAAAAGATGTCTATAAAACCTACTATGTTGAAACAGACGCTATCATCACAAATATTGAGGATTTATTAAAGCCTATGAGCTTACTCGATGGTAATCAAACACCATATGATGTTCATTTACCGCGTATTTTAAGTGTAGAAGGGCATAAAGCTACCATACAAATAAAAGAAGGAAAATTCCATCAAGTTAAAAATATGTTTTCCCATATAGGCTATGAAGTTACTTACTTAAAAAGAACAGCGATTCACGAACTAGTCCTTGATCCTAACTTGGAACCTGGTGAAGTAAAAGTATTAAATGAGGTTGAAGTTGATAAGCTTCATAATGTAAGATATCGTTAAATCTTTGTAAGCAATAAAAAGTGTGTATATTATATGTTACAATAGATTTAGACGTAAAAATTGAAAGGCGTGAGAACATGAAGAAAACCATTACTTTATTCCTTTTAGCGCTAACAACACTTGTGTTAGTTGGGTGTACAAAAGGGCCTTATAACGTTAGATTTTTAGACTATGATCATAGAGAAATCTCATCGCAGACTGTAGAACATGGTGACAGTGCGGTTGAACCAGATGAACCAAGTAGAATAGGCTATTATTTTACTGGATGGTCTCATACATTTGATAACGTTACAGGTGATATTGATATTAGAGCAACCTATGAAGAAAATGAAGAACAAGCCGCATTTAACGAACTCTTAGATAGTATTTTGAATGCGACGCAAATACGTGCAACAACCTCTGTTTTAAATTCAACAGGAAGTCCAATTCAAACATTTATGTTTTCAAGAGAAGATTATGTAGTTAAAACCTCTATTACTGGAAATAATCCTATTAATCTTTATATGAACTATTTTGAAGAAGAATATATAGGCTATGAATACCGTAGTGATAATCAATGTTGGCTACGTGTAGGAATTAGTGAATATCAATTTAATTTTATCAATGTTAATCATGCGAATACACATATGCTACCAGATCGTATTGAACTTGAGTGGTTTACGATTGAAGATAACGTTTATACGTTAAAAAGTGATTATTTTGATATCTTTAAAACACGCTTAGGTGCTACAGGTTCATTTAGAACCTATGAGCTAAGGGTAACTGAAGAAGGCTTACGTGTTGAAATCGATATTCAAGCTGGATTTGAAAAACATACATTTATTTTAGTTTATACGAATATTGGTACTAATAAAGAAGCGTTCCCAACAGATATGTATACCTGTTCTGAATAATAAAAAGACATTCTAGTTTTCTAGAATGTCTTTTAATATTTTTATGAGATAATCGATCTCTTCTTTAGTGTTTTCATCAGAAATTGAAAAACGTAATGAACCTTCAATATAATCTTTTGGAACATGAATGGCTCTTAGCACATGACTTACTTCAATGCTCTCAGAATCACACGCACTCCCAAGGGATACATAGATGTCATTTTGGTTTAATTTGAATGAAAGTGTTTGAGCATCTTGGTTTTTAAACCCAATATTTAATATATTATTTAATCTAGAAAAATCTAAATCAGGACCATTAAGTCGGTAAGCAATATTATTGATATTAAGTTGTTCAATAAAATAATGTGCCAAATGATCAATATGGTTTTGATGGGTTTTTAAACGTTTCATACTGAGTTTGAGCGCTTCAGAAAATCCAACGATTGCAGCTAAATTCTCTGTGCCTGCACGCATGCTAAATTCTTGTTGACCACCATGAATTAATGGTTCAAGGATGATATTTTCTTTTTTATATAAAAGGCCTATGCCTCTTGGGCCATTAAATTTATGGGCGGATAATGAAACTAAATCGGCGTCAATATCATGAAAATCAATTGGCATGTGTAGTGGCGCTTGTACCATATCTAAATGGAGTAATACGTTATGCGCTTTTGTAATGGCACGAATTTTTTTAACGTTTTGTAAGGTACCAATTTCATTGTTTGCAAAAATGATTGAGACAAGTGAAGTCTCTTTTTTTAATGCTTTTTCAAGTTTATCAAAGTCAATGAAACCTTCTTCATTAACCTCAAGCCAGTGAACACTTCCACCCAAACGTTCAATGAACTTTAAGGTGTTTTCTGTGGCATGATGTTCTATTTTAGAAGTAATTATCTGTGCTGTAGGGTTTTTATAATAAACGCCTTTAATCGCTAAATTGGTTGCTTCAGTGCCAGAACTTGTAAAAATGAGTTCTTTTCTAGTTGCGTTTAATAAGTTTCCAATTTCGTTTTTTACTTGATTTAACCGTTTTCTTGCTTGAATACCTGGGTCATGCAAAGAAGACGGATTCCCATAATAAGTTTCCATGGTCTTTTGCATTGCTTTTAGAACAGTTTTATCAATTTTTGTTGTTGCCGCATGATCAAAATATGGCATATTAACCTCCTATAATAAGGTAATGGTCATTGTATCAAGACTTTTTACATCTAAAAAGTCTAAGTCATCTTGATGTTTTGCCCCTTCAATAACGGTGGTATTTTCTTTTTCGAAAAGATTAAGTATAATTTCGGCGTAATGTTTTAATATAAACGAAGTGTGAATGATACACGGATCTTCATCATCAAAAAGTTCTAAACTTTTTTCAATGATTTTTTCATGTTTAACAGGAATATTTAGTACTTTCCCCTTAAACACACTCTTGCCGTTTACTTCAATATTAATTTTTTGTTTCATAAAGCACCCCTCTTATAAAAAGTCTACGTCAAAACTGATTAATTCAATACCAAATAATAATAATGTAAAATAAATAACCATGAGTAAGAAGAATACGCTTGTTAAGAACTTAATTAAAGACATTCTTTCTCGGATAAAGTTCGCAACACCTGCAACAGAACGCGCTTTAACAGCGGTTAAAGCGATTAAGATTAACGGAACGACAAACATAACATTAAAAACTAAGATGTAAAATAGTTCTATAGTAGATAATCCACCTGTTGGATTATTTGCTGAAATTGAGGCTAAAACAGCAATATAAATTTGGCCAGTACAAGCAGCCTCGGTTATACCAACGATAATTCCAAGCAATATCGGCACAAATATAATCAATAACGTTTGTTTTGCACTGCCTTCTTCATCATGGATAGCATCGGTAAATGACTTCATAATTTTTTTATTAAGACGTTGTATAACTTTTGGAAGTTGATTCTTAATTTTACCGTATTCTTGATTGCGTGTCACTAAAAAGTCATAGAAGGTAATTACGAATAAGAATAAACAAAGTAATGCGAATCCTCCGTATAAGAAATAAGAAAAGTTCGAAAACGCATCTCTTGATAATCCTAAAATAGTTAAAAAGCCCATCCCTATAATAAAGTAGGTGACAAATATTGCGCCAATATAAGAAATACTCACTGTGATTAAAATACGTCGATCTTTAGTAAAACCAACCATTGAAATAAACATAAGTAACATTGCAATCGCACAAGGATTAACTCCGTCTAATAAACCAGCGATTACAATAAATAATAACCCACTCCAAAATCCGTACACCGGAGGCTCATAACCTTCAATACTTCTTAATGGGAAAAGTGCATTATCTTGAATAAGTCCTTGATTATAAGCACTAATGATATCTTCACTACCTTTAAAGTACATATCACCAGCATAAATAACCGGTGCAGCACGCCCACCAGGAATCTCGTATGCCCATGCATAAGCATCAACAATTGCCGGGTTTTCATAGACATCATAAATAATCACGATAATGCCTGCATCTCTTAAACCATCTAAAACCCCACTGTCTTTTACCTCGCGACAGTTTAAGCAACCATCCTGATCAATGTAAATGATAGTAGGTACGTAATCATCATTCGTTTCTGCAGAAACAGTCTTAGTTTCTATAAAACTAAATAATAAATATAACATTAATAGGAAAGCTAGTGTAAGTTTCTTCATCATGTACGCCTCATTTCAATCTGCTAATTAATTCGCTATTATTATATGCATTTAAAGTTTGCTTGTCAAACGAACGCCCTTATAAGCACAATGTTTTATAAATAACTATTTTACGGTATAATTATTATATCAAATCTTAAGGAGTGTGGCTATGGAATATCAATGTAAAGTAATTATTAATGAAAAAATTGAACCCGTTACGAACATCTTCTTAAATCACGATTTAATGCTTAAATGGGAACAAGGCTTACTGCGCTATGAAAAGATAAAGGAAAATCCATTAACTTTTCATTTGATTTTTAAATCAGATGGTCATGAATTTGTTATGAAAGAAACGATTAAAGATAACTACTTACCTAAGAGTGTCACGATTATTTATGAAGTTCCTGGTGTTTATAACGAATGTAAAAACACATTTATCTCTGATGGTGAAACCGTTGAATGGATTATGGATGTAAGATTTGAGTTTAACCAAAAACCATTCCAATCAAAAGAAGATTTTATCTGCAAAACACAAAGTGGGATGTTGCAATTCAAAAATTTCATCGAAAATCAACAGTATTAATATTTAGATTATATTTCGTTTCATGCTATAATACCACTAGGTGATTTTAGTATGAATGATAAAGCATTACAATTAACGAATAATTTAATAGAAACCCTCTCAAAAGAAGAGAGTTATCAGAATCTAATTGCGTTAGATCAACGCATTTCTAATAGTGAAGAACTCCATGCATTAATCTATGCATTTCAAGAAGCCAAAACAAAATATGAAGAAGCAAAACAATACGGGAAATATCATCCCGATTTAAAGCGTTATACAACCAATTATCAACAAGCGAAGCAAATACTTTTTACGCATGAAACTATAAAAGCTTATAAAGAAGCAGAAAAGGCATTCCAAGCAATGCTTGATGATATTGCTAAAGATATTGCATCAGCTGTTTCAACTCAGGTAAAATATGAACACAAGTATAAATTCTCACACAAAGGAGGCGGCTCATGCTCGACAGAAAAAGTTTAATCGTCTATTTTAGAAATCCTAAAATTATCAAACGTTTAGAACACGTTGGACACGTAACCTATTTTCATAAGAAAAGACGTTACGCAGTAGTGTATGTTAATGCGGATGAAGTAGATAAAGTTAAGTTAGAATTAGAAAAAGTTCGCCACGTAAGAAAGGTAGAACACTCATTGCTTTTTGAAAATAGCAATCTGAACCCAAATGTTGAAGAGATTGTTGAAGAAGTTACCGAAGAAGTTACCGAAGAAACTACCGATGTTAAGTAAAAACACTTGACACCTTTTTAAAACTATGTTATTCTTTCATAGGAAAATAAAAGGAGGTAATATTTATGGCAGTTAAATTACGTTTACAAAGACGTGGAACAACAAAACGTCCGTACTACCGTTTAGTTGTTGCGGATTCAAAAGATAAACGCGATGGGAAATATTTAGAAATTATTGGATCATACGACCCAACTAAAAGTCCTGCAGAAGTAAAAATTGATGAAGAACGTGCTTTAGAATGGTTATCTAAAGGTGCACAACCTACAGATACTGTAAAAAACTTATTGTCTAAAGCTGGAGTTATTTCAAAATATCGCCAATCTCAAAACAAGTAAAGGGTGAAACTTATGGCTGTTAATTATGAAAAAATGATTAAAGATCTTGTAACGCCATTAGTTGTGCATTCCGATGATTTAGTAGTAAAAAAATTATCAGATGATGATCAAATGATTACGGTACAAATTTTTGTTAACCAAGATGATTTAGGTCGTGTCATTGGTAAAAACGGTCGCATTGCTAATGCAATACGTACTATTGCGTACGCAAGTGCATCAAGAGAACACAAAAAAATTACTATCAATATTGAAGCATTTTAAAAAATCACTTTTTGACTAAGTGATTTTTTTTATAATATTTTGTAAAGTATGGTTTACAAATTGTAAAGTATAGTATACAATGTAAATGTCAAGTAAACTTTACAAAGGAGGAAACACATGAAAAAGTTTTGGTTGTCGATTGTATTTGAGGTTTTATTAATGTTAGAACTTGCTGCTGTGGTCTTTACTATGCAAATTACAGTTGACCCAGCAGAAGGGTTATTTTCGGTAGAAATCCCATATGCAATGATTATAGCGCTCTTTATTTTTATTACAATTATTTTAAATTATTACGTATATAATAAAATTAAAGTAGCGAAAATTATGGATGCGCCATTAATATTAAAATCAAACGACGAAAGAGAACAAACAATCATTAATAAGTACGCTGTTTTAGGATTTGCGTATATCACTCTAATCGTTGTCATATCTGGCACAGTGTTTATCGCTTCAAGTACGTTATTTATTTCAGATATACAGACACTTATAAAACTCATTAGTTATGCCATCATATTATTTGTGGGCTTACCATTTATTATTCATGCATTGTTAGTGATCCGTGAAATTAGGAAGGTGTAATTATGTTTGTAATAGAAAACAACATTAAAAGATTACGCCAAGAAAAAGAACTAACTCAGGAACAATTCGCAGAAGCCATTCAAGTATCAAGGCAAACAGTAGTAGCAATTGAAAAAGGTGGGTATGAACCATCACTCAGATTGGCCTATACAATCGCACGTTTTTTTAACGTACCAATTGAAAAAGTTTTTATTTTTAAAGGAGAATAACATGGATAAACTTATCGTAGAAAACCTAAAGAAAACATTTAACCTTTCTAGAAAACAACGAAAAATCGAACAAACAGATATCAAAAGGAAAGTTGCCGTTGATAATGTATCATTTGAAGCTTATCCAGGAGAAATCTTTGGGTTATTAGGCCCAAACGGTGCAGGAAAAACAACGGCCCTAAGATGTATTGCAACACTTATAAAACCAGATGAAGGTGATATTCATGTGGGGCCTTATAGCATTAGTAAAGATCCAAATCTTGTTAGAAAAAACATTGCCTTTTTAACAAGTGAGTTAAAACTAGAAGATCATTTTACGCCTAATTACTTATTTACTTATTTTTCAAGACTTCATGGCGTAAGTGAGGCGATGATTATCAAACGTAAAGAAGTATTATTTACGCGTTTTGGGATTGATAAGTTTCAAGAAGTTAAAGTGGCTGATTTATCAACAGGGATGAAGCAAAAAATCTCGATTGCTATTTCATTAGTTCATGACCCGGATTATATCATTTTCGATGAACCAACAAATGGGTTAGATGTATTGACTGCTAAAACGGTCACAGATTATTTAATCGAGCTGAAAAATGCAGGAAAAACCGTCATTTTATCAACCCATATTTTAAGTGTGGTTGAAAAGTTATGTGACCGAGTAGGGATTATTATTGATGGTAAAATGAAAGCACTAGATACGATTGACAAGGTTAAAAAATTAGCATTAGATAATGATTTAGAAACGGTCTTCTTTGAACTAGTAAAAGAAAGTGCTGGTGAACAACATGCCTAGTATGTGGATTATATTTAAAAAAGAAATTTTTCGTGTATTAAGTGATAAACGTCTGGTTTTAATGGTGTTCATATTACCAGGATTATCAATTTTCTTAATGTATACACTCATGGGGAACATGATTCAAAATCAAGCAACAAGTGTTTTAGAACATCAACTTATCATTTATGAAAAAAACATGCCAGAATCATTAAGAAGTATGCTTAATCAAATTGATGATGACGGTCAATCGCGTATTAATTTAGACATTCATGATGGCAGTGCACTAACCGCAGATGAAATCGAAGAAAAATTATTAAATGGTGAAATTGACATTGTGTTATTCTTTGATGAAAACTTTGAACAAATCATTCTGGATTATGAAAACCAACTGCCACCAAATTTAGCAGTTTATTATAATTATGGTCGTAGTAAATCTTCATTTGCTTATAACCAAGTGATGCCAGTAGTTACAGAGTATCGTGAAATGATGTTAATTGATCGGTTAGAAGACCCTAATCATTACTTAGTCTTTATGGCATCAACAGAACAAGTCGTTGATGAACGTCAAGTAACAGGTCAAGGCTTAGCGATGCTTATGCCAATGTTGATTGTCATATTCTTATTCGCTGGTGCAATGAGTATCGGACCAGATGCGATTGCAGGAGAAAAAGAACGTGGAACCATTGCGACTTTACTTATTACACCAATTAAACGTAAAGATATTGCACTTGGAAAAGTAATGAGTTTAGCAACCTTAGCATTAGTGAGTGCATTATCAAGTTTTGCAGGGATTATGCTAAGCTTACCAGCTTTAATGCAATTAGAAGAACAAGGGCCATCATTAAATATTTATGGGGTGTCTGATTACTTAGTTATATTACTAGTTCTTGTTTCAACGGTGTTATTTATTGTATCCTTAATTGCTGTAGTGAGTGCTTATGCGAAAAGTGTTAAAGAAGCGGGAATGCTTATTATGCCATTTTACTTTATTACGATAATAGTTGGGATTGCGAACTCTTTCGGACAAGAAGCAAGCCAAACAGCACTAACCCATTTGATTCCTTTATATGGGCCAGTTAACTTGTTAAGTAGTATATTTACATTCGATTATAGTATGTTAAATGTCTTTATCGTCGTCATATCAAGTTTAATTTATACCACTTTATTTGTGTATATCCTTAACTTAATGTTTAACAATGAACGCATTATGTTCCAAAAATAAAAATGTTTATAATTATAGGTACTAATTTTATTATTTTCCATTCTTTTGATATAATATCATACGAGGTGATTTAAATGTATATAACCATAGGAACCATTACAAACACACACGGAATTAACGGTGCAGTAACAGTAAAAACAGACTCGGACTTTAAAGAGTCTCGTTATAAAAAAGGAAATAAACTCTATATTCAACTAAAAAATGAAGTGCTAGAAGTTACGGTAAAAGGGTATTTTCCAAAAAGCACACTTGATGTATTAACTTTTGAAGAGTTCAATAACATTGATGAGGTCCTTAAGTTTAAAACCTGTGAACTCTTAGTTAAAGATAGTGATAGAGAAGCATTAGAAGAAGATGCGTACTATTATTCTGATTTAATAGGCTTAAAAGTCTATACGGATACATTAATTGGATTAGTTAAAGAAGTTCGTGATATGCCACAAGGTGAAATGTTAGTCGTAGAAAGAGAAAATAAAAAAGATGCACTCATTCCATTTAGAAAAGAATTTGTTAAAGAAGTAACAGAAGATAAAATTGTTATCATTGAAATGGAAGGCTTGTTATGAGGATTGATGTATTAACGATTTTTCCTGATATGATTACACCGGTGATCAAAGAATCGATTATCGGCCGTGCAATCTATGAAGAAAAACTCACCATAAACGTCATTGATTTTAGAGAATTTACATTAAATAAACACAAAAAAGTTGACGATTATCCTTATGGTGGTGGCGCTGGGATGGTTTTACAAGTAGAACCAGTCATTCGCGCATTAAGAAGTATAGAAAACTATGAAAATGCTTTAAAGATCATGATGACACCACAAGGCATAAAGTATGAACAAAAAGATGCAGATAAACTAAGTAAAGAAAATCATTTAATCATATTATGTGGTCATTATGAAGGATTCGATGAACGCATCAGACCCTACTTTGATTTAGAAATATCCATAGGTGATTATGTATTAACGGGTGGAGAAATTGCAGCGCTTGCAATTATTGATAGTACCATAAGATTGATTCCAGGAATTTTAAACAAAGAAGCCTCTCATGAGTTTGATTCATTTTCTGATGGCTTACTGGAATATCCACAATATACAAGACCAAGAGAATTTGAAGGAAAAGCAGTCCCTGAGGTCTTACTCTCAGGTAACCATCAACAAATTGAAGCATGGCGTAAAACAGAAAGTTTAAAACGCACTAAAGAACGCCGTGAAGACCTTTATGAAAAATACACAAAACCTGAAAAAAGTTCAGGCAAATAGTTGCATGTTGTCATGACATATGATATAATCATTTCGCTGTTAAAAACATCGTGTTCCGCTGGATTAATTATTCTATGAACATTGATTAGAAAAAGGAGTGATTTCATGTCTCAACATCTTATCAGCGAAGTCACGAAAGACTATATCAAATCAGATGTTCCTGTATTTAATCCAGGAGATAACGTAAAGGTTTCCGTTAAAATCAAAGAGGGAAACAGAGAGCGTCTCCAGGTATTTGAAGGACTTGTGATTAAACGTCAAGGTAGTGGCGTATCAGAAACATTTACCGTACGTAAAATTTCTTACGGAGTTGGTGTAGAAAGAACATTTCCTGTTCATTCACCATCAATTGACTCAATTGTCGTCGTAAGAAGAGGTAAAGTTAGACGCGCTAAATTACACTACATTCGTGGACTTTCAGCTAAAGCATCTCGTATTAAAGAACGTAGATAATAAAAAAAGCCTTTGGAAAAAGGCTTTTTTTAATCATTATTAACAAAAAAGCTATGAAAATAGTTTGAAAACATTTTCATTAACTGCTATAATATTCTTCAAAGAAGGTGGTATTATGAGTAAAGCAACTATTTATGATGTTGCAGGTGCAGCACGCGTTTCTCTAGCGACCGTATCAAGAGCGATTAATAATCCAGAAAAGGTCAAACCAGAAACTAGAGAGCGTGTTTTAAGAGTCATTGAAGAACTTGGTTATAAGCCAAACGCATTCGCAAAAGGGTTAGCGAGTCGTAAATCAACAACGGTTGCGGTATTAGTACCGGATATGTCTCGTGCATCTATTGCAGAGATGATGAACGGGATTGCAGATATTGCACGCGTTTATAAGTATTCTATACTTCTTTATATCTTAGACAGCGAAGATACACCAGAAGAAGATATATTAAAAGAAATCGTTGCCTCACAAGTAGACGGTATTTTATACTTAAATGATGAAATTACCGATAAACAATATGAGTTTTTATTAAATGTTAAAAACGAACATCAAATTCCGATTGTTTTAACCAATACGATCTATCCAAATAGCGATGAAATTCCTAGTGTTTCAATTGATTATGAAAAAGCTGGTTATGAAATCACTAAAAAACTTATTCAAGAAGGTCGAAAAAATATTTACATGGTATCAACTGTCCGTAAATATATGGTTAACGATTTAAAAGAAGCAGGCTACCTGCGTGCATTACAAGAAGCATCACTTGCACCTAAAATCATGCGTACTTCTGGTAGAATTAGTATTAACACAGAGCATTTTAATGAATATTTTAAAGAGCATAAAGTCGATGGTATTGTTGCAGTACGTGACTCTATCGCGGTTTCGTTTATGAATGTTGCACGTGCTAACAACGTTCGCATTCCAGAAAACATTAGTGTGGCGGGATTCCAAAACACCAAATATGCCCTTCTTTCGAGACCTAAACTATCTTGTGTTGATGTGCCAATTTATGATATCGGTGCAGTAGGCATGCGTCTATTAACTAAACTTATGAACAGTGAAGAAATTACTGAACGCCGCGTGATGTTAGAACACAGTTTAATCTTACGCGATTCAACAAAATAAAAACGATGCATAAGCGAAGTAGCAAACCACTTTATTAATAGAGACTTAGTGGTTGGTGGAAACTAAGAGTAAAGCTTGCGAAATACACTTAGAAGTTGCTGTAATAAAACTACAGCCGGTAGACCCGTTACCCAATTAAGAGCTACATACGTAGAATGAAGGTGGTACCGCGAACGGAAGTTCGTCCTTTTTAGGAGCCACCTTTTTATATTTTAGGAGGAAAAAACATGAAATTAATCGAAGAATTAAAATTTAGAGGCTTATTATATGCATTAACTGATGACCAACTAGAAGAACAAATAGAAAAAGAGAAATTAACATTTTACTTAGGCGCAGATCCAACGGCTGATAGTTTACACATTGGACACTTAGTTACTTACTTAGTCGCAAAAAGAATGACCGAACATGGTCACAACCCTATTTTACTAATTGGTGGGGCTACAGGATTAATTGGCGATCCAAGTGGTAAAAGTGAAGAGCGTAATTTACTTACGCTTGAAGAAACCATGGCTAACGGTGAAGCCCTTGCGAATCAAGTCAGAAAAATCTTACCGGATGCACAAGTTGTAAACAACTATGATTGGGTTAAAAAACTTGATTTAATTACGTTCTTACGTGACATAGGAAAGCATTTCGGTCTTAACTATATGCTGAGCAAGGATTCTGTTAAAAGTCGCTTAGAAACAGGTATAAGCTTCACAGAATTTACTTACCAGATTGTGCAGTCGTTAGACTTTATGGAATTATATAAAACGCATAATTGTAAGCTACAAATCGGCGGACAAGATCAATGGGGCAATATCACGGCAGGATTAGAATTAATTAGAAAAGCGATTGGCCCTGAAGAAAAAGCTTACGGATTAGTCATTCCTTTAATTACTAAACCTGACGGAACTAAATTTGGTAAAACTGCGGGTGGGACCATTTGGCTTGATCCACTTCGCACCTCACCTTATGAATTTTACCAATACTGGATTAATCTTGAAGATGAAGAGGCATTACTTAGACTTCGTCAGTTTACCTCAGTATCTAAAGAAGAAATCCATACAATAGAACACTTAATGAAAGAAACACCACACTTACGTCATGCACAAAAAGCAGTCGCAGAAGAACTTACAGCACTTGTTCATAGTGAAGAAGCGTTAAAACAAGTTCAAAACATCACGCAAGCATTATTCAGTAACGATATTAGTAAGCTTTCTTTAGAAGAAATCGAAATGGGATTTAAAGGGGTTAAAAGTATCGAAATTAGTGAACCTTTGAACATTATGGATGCACTCATTGAATTAAGTCTTGCAAGTAGTAAACGTGAAGCAAGACAATTTGTTAGTGGAAACGCTGTAACCGTTAATCAAGACAAAGTAACTGATGAAACTTTCATGATCAAAAAAGAAAACGCCTTATTTAATACTTACACGATTATAAAAAGAGGTAAAAAACTTTACGGCGTAATCAAGCATATTTAATGAAAAAAGAACAATTTTATAGAAAAATTGTTCTTTTTTTATGATTTTAAACGATTTATTAGTAACTAAAATCTGATGAGAAAACATCATTAACATTTTTCTCTTCGTTTATCTTGTGGGTTTTCAAACTTGCTAAGAAAAATACAGCAACTAATATATTTAATTGCTCCAGATAAAGAATATTAATCATCATTCTAAAGTGTTGATCGATACTGCTTGCTACATTTAGATTACTTAAGATTTTTGTAAGTATTATTAATAGAATGTAAATGGTTCCAAGTATTACACTTATATTACTAAATTGAGGGTGTACTATACCAATCAAACCAATAATAAACACTAAGAGTGTGCTCACAAGTAGTACCAAAGTAGCCATTGCATAGAGACGATTTATTAGTAAAAACAGTTCGTACCCCATATTACTCCCAACAAAAAAGAGTAAATTATGAATAAAAAACAAAATGAAACCAAGAATTAATGTTATTAAGTACACCATGAATAACATATTAAATAATTGGGAACGGTGAACTGATGGTTTTACTCTACTATAGATAACAATTGCAAGAACAATAGTAATAACATAACTTAAAATGTTTAGTGGCAAATATATGAATCCAAATTGTACAGGAACATCTCCAGTTATACTACCTGAATATAGGGCTCGAATCAGTGTTAAATAGCTTAGTTGAGGTAAAGTGGTAATGTAAGCAAGAATGCCGTAAATAATTAACGTTGTGTTTGTAATAACACGTTTTGATTGAACTGTATTTTGCATTTTTTATCCTCCGTAAATGTTCATACTTTTACCATTTTATCATAATTAAAGACTATATGAAATAGAAAAAAAGCCTATTTTTAGGCTTTTTCATTGATTTCATTAGGTAAATACGGCTTGTTTATCTTTTTTATAATAATAAAAAGTAATAAGGAGCCTATTAATGATAACCCCTGTGTAATAGAGGTTATTATGAAATATGACTCAGGTTGAAAATAGGCATTAATAAAAATCATTGTAAAAAATAGTCTTATGTAAAGTGTAATATAAATGAAACCAAGTAAAGTGAGTTTTGGAAATAGTTTGCGAAATACCGTAAATAAACCAATGACTAATATAATAACTAGTATCATCGATAATCCATTACTTATCGTTTGAATTATACTAGATAATATAACGATGTAAGGATTGTGTGGATAATTAGCTAATAATAATCCAGTAATCCAAATAACGGACTGCACGATATGAATCACAAGTAGCGATATAAATAAAGGTCGAAACAGTTTATGTTTAATTTTCGGTTTTAACTCTTCATAAATACCATACAAAAACAATACAAAAATGAGTCTATATAAAACGCCTAATATATTAGATAACCCTCTTGTTCGTATATAAAGTGCAAAGTTATCTAAAAAAACAGCCTGAATCATAGCGTAGCGATCAATAACAATAAAAGTGAATAAGATGATCACATAAGCTAAATAGAACTGCGTCATACTTTTTGAAATGTAATGTTTGTTTGGTGTTGACATAATGCCTCCTCTGTTACGATTCTAATGCCGTAGGTTCTGATGTTTGACTTATTTTATAGACAACATATACTGTAATTAAGTAAGAAGACAAGATCATTAAGTTAAATATGGTTGCAATGAAATAATTAGTAGGTGATATTTCTCCAGCAATAACGACAATAGCATTGTATTATTTTATATTATTTATGATAACAGTAAATAGCAAAAATAAAAAGGCCAAATGGCCTTAACATTCATTCGCATGGGCATAGCCAATGAGATAAATTTCTTTTATATGTTCATCTTTAAGACTGTAAAAAATGTTTTTTCCTTCTCTTCTGGTTTTTACAACATTTAAATCTCTTAAAAGTTTCAACTGATGTGATATAGAAGACTGGCTCATTTTTAAGGTATCTGAAATTTCTTGAACACAGTATTCACTCTCAGATAAAAGTGCAATGATGCGTAACCTTGTTTCATCACTAAATATTTTAAACAACTTTACAGTATCTTTAATTTGATCTATTTTTTTCATCTTTTTCTAATCTTCCTTCCATAAATAAGTCTTAACGAATTCATAACCGCAATTAACGTGATTCCGACATCGGCAAATATAGCCATAAGCATAGTTGCAATACCGAAACTAGCTAATATTAAGAATAAAAATTTAACACCTAAACTTAATATAATATTTTGATAGACTATACGTCTAGTTTGATCTGAGATTGTAAATGCCTTTTTAAGTGTTTTAACATCATCATCCATGATGATAACATCCGCTACATCAATGGCTATTTCAGAACCATTACCCATCGCAACGCCGATATCAGCAGCTTTTAATAAAGGGGCATCGTTAATCCCATCACCAACATACATTTTAGGTTTACTACTAATTAGTAGTTCAAACTCTTTAATTTTATCTTCTGGTAATAAACTATGTCGGTAATCAATACCACCAAGTTCATAAGCAACTTCACTAGCAGTATCCTTATTATCACCGGTTAACATAACAATATGAAATCT
Organism: Liberiplasma polymorphum; assembly: GCF_043951795.1. Taxonomy (NCBI): domain Bacteria; kingdom Bacillati; phylum Mycoplasmatota; class Mollicutes; order Liberiplasmatales; family Liberiplasmataceae; genus Liberiplasma; species Liberiplasma polymorphum. Next base: position 49,390 of record NZ_JBIOAG010000003.1, read on the forward strand.
ACGATTTAAGTGTTTAATAATGCGAACAGAAGAGGCTTTAATTTGATCTTTTACAACGACGCGTCCAATATAGGTATCATTATGTGCAACAAAAACATTGGTTCCAGCAGTATCTTTAGGGTCTTTAACTTCAATCCCTTCATTAAGTAAGAACGTACGACTTCCTACAAAATAAACATCGCCGTTTGTTTTTGATTTAATGCCATAACCCGGAACTTCAACAACATTTTCAAAATGTTCAAGTTCGCCTTGATAAGCACTGACGACACTTTGCGCAATCGGATGATTGGAATATTGTTCTAATGAGGCTGCAAGTCTTAAAGTTTCTAAACTTGTGTAGCCATCAACGACAAAGTTTCCGTGGGTAATCGTACCTGTTTTATCCATCCCAATAATTTCAACTTGATGCATCATATCTAGAAAGTTAGACCCTTTAAATAAGATACCATGACGCGCACTAGCGCCAATACCAGCAAAATAAGATAATGGAATCGATAAGACAAGTGCACACGGACAACTAATAACTAAGAAAGTAGCAGCTCTAAAAATATACTCACTTGTATTGGCTGGATCTATAATCGAAGGAATTGAAAACATGAGTAATGCAGCAACGGTTACAAATGGTGTGTAAAAGCGTGCGAATCGTGTAATAAAATTTTCAGTAGGTGATTTTTTATTGGTCGCGTTTTCGATTAAATCAATAATGCGCGCAATGGTAGAATTTTGATATTCTTTTCTAGCACGCATTTCAATAACGCCACCAACATTAATATTTCCACTTCTAATATAATCTTTTTCTTTAACATATTGCAGCTTTGATTCCCCAGTTAAAGCACTGGTATTTAAAGAAGTAGAACCTTTAATCACAATCCCATCTACAGGGATTTTTTCACCGTTTTTAACGAGTAAGATATCATCGACTTTTATGGATAATGGATCTTTAATTACCCATTTTTTTTCTTCACTTAAAACATTTGCATAATCAATATGTAAATCCATTAAGCTATTAATTTCTTGTTTAGAACGATGAATAGCACGGTGTTGTAAGTGTTCGCCTAAAGTATAAAATAAAATAACGAGGATGGCTTCGAAAGGTTTCTCAATAGTCATAGCAGCGAATGTTGCAATGAACATAAGCGTATTTTCATTGAAAAAGTCTTTTCGTCTGATCCCTCGATACGTTTTTAATGCGATTTTATGGGAAATGATAAAATAACCAGCCCAGTAAAGTGGATTGGCCCTGACTAAATTTAAATAAACATCTGGTAAATAGCCAATAACGAAGATTAAAATACCCAATAACATGAGCCAATTATTTTTTATAAAGCTTTTATGTACAACAAGGTGTCTTTTTTCATAAGGGTATGTTTCTACACCGTGTTCTATTGAATCCACTATTTTTTTAATTTCGTGAATATGTGTGCTTTCATTATACTCTTCAGTTACATCTAGTAACATGACTTGATTGGCAAAGTTAAAACTTGCCGATAAAATATAAGAAAGTTCTGAAAGTGCCTTTTCAATTTTGCCAGCACATCCGGAACAAATAAGGTTTTTCATCACGATTTTCTTGATCATTTTAACACCTTCTTTAAGTAATTAAATTATATATGATTACGCATTCATATGTCAAGGAAATCATATATAATCAAATAATTGATTATTCTATTCAATCATGATATGATTTACTAATCGGAGGTGTTAAAATGGACTTTTTAACTCATGTGAATGCGCATCGACAAGAGATTATAGATGAAACTAAGGCGTTATTACGCATCCCAAGTGTATTAGACTATTTTGACCCAAAACGCGAAGCACCATTTGGTCAAGGCATACAAGATGCATTAATGCATATGCTTAAACTTGCAAAAAAAGACGGGTTTGTGACTAAAAATGTTCGTAATTATGGGGCACATATTGAACATGGAGAAGGCGAAGAGATTTTAGGAATATTATGTCACGTTGACGTAGTCCCACCAGGAGATAACTGGACGAATCCACCATTTAATCCAACAGTTAAAGACGGTAAAATTTATGCACGCGGGGCAATGGATGATAAAGGACCAACCATCGCAGCTTATTTCGCACTTAAATTCTTAAAGGATTTAGATGTTAAATTATCTAAACGTGTACGTATTATATTAGGAACAGACGAAGAAACAGGATGGCGCGGAATTAAAGAATATTTTGCGACTGAAGAGATGCCTACGTTAGGCTTTGCACCGGATGCAAGTTTCCCATTGATTTATGGAGAAAAAGGCATGTTAACATTTGATGTATTAGGGGAATTTATAGAAGATGACGGTTTAGTATCATTTACATCAGGTGAACGTTATAATGTTGTGCCGGATTTAGCTAAGGCTGAACTTAGTATTGATTTATCAAAACAATTTGAAATTTTCTGTAAATACAACAACTTTAAAGGTGAAATTGTAGGTAATACCTACATTGTTCATGGGAAAAACGCGCATGCAATGCAACCACATCTAGGCGTTAATGCCGGATTTATTATGGCTAAATTTTTAGGGGAACATTTAGATAATCCATTTATTAAGTTCATCAATGAACAATTATCATTTGATGCATATGGTGATAAACTTAAAATTGATTATAAACATCCTGAAATGAAAGAATTCACCATTAATACTGGAATCTTCTCTTATAATAAAGATGAGGTACGTTTAGGAATAAATTGTCGTTATCCAAAAGGTTTTGAACTTGAAGAAGCAAAAACGAAAATTCAAAAACGCGTTAAAAAATATAAACTTGAATATAAATTTATTAATGATGTCCCAATTCATTATGTTGATCCTAATGATGATCTCGTTTTAAAACTCATGGATGCTTATCAAAAAGTTACCAATGATTTTGAATCAAAACCATTTACCATTGGTGGGGGAACATACGCTAGAGCCCTTACTAAAGCCGTAGCTTTTGGTATGGTAATGCCTGGTAGAAAAGATGTTGCCCATCAAGTGGATGAACATATCTTTATTGATGATTTAATTGAAGCAACGGCTATTTACATGGAAGCTATTTATAGCTTAGCACACGAATAACACTTAAAAATTCTGTCATTGACAGAATTTTTTTTATTTTTTTCCAATAAAAACCAACATTATTACGTATACACTATGAATAAAAAATAAAAACCAAAAAGGAGAACTATATTATGAAAAAATTATTTTTAAGTCTTACGTTCATTCTAGCCGTAACATTACTTGCAGGATGTACATTATTTAAAGGCACCACATCACTAAGTTTATTTGAAACAAAAGAAGATGTATATGCATTTTCTGCGGTATCTGCAATGAGTGCATTAAGTCAAATGGATAATCTTACTACCGTTTCAAATGACTCAATGTTCATGAACTTGAATGTCAATCAAGATGAACTTGAAGTTTTAAAAGACATTGAAGATTTAGAACCTTATTTAAAACTTGTTGAAACATTCATGGGACAAGATAATGGATTTACAACAGAATTAACTGAATCACCTCTTGAAGATTATGAAACATTACTTATTATTACGATTGTTGATATTACTGGAGAACGCTTAACTTATGAGTTACATTACAATGAAACCATTACAGATCAAGATGAAGATGAAGTAGAAAGTACACTTGAAGGCGTTTTAATCTATGATGGTCAAACATTCATATTTACAGGAGAACGTGAAGTTGAAGAAGGCGAAGAAGCATTCGAAATGACCGCTTACTTAGATGAAAACAATTATGTATTTATTGAATATTCTCGTGAAATTGATGAAGATGAAACAGAAATCGAATTCTTATTTGAACTTTATAAAGATGGTACATTAGTTAAAAGTACTGAGATTGAGTTTGAGTTAGAAGAAGACGAAGTTGAGATGACGCTTTATTTCATGGAAAATGGACGCGAAAGCGAATACAAATTTGAAATAGAAACTGATGGCAATGAAACAGAGTATGAAATAGACTACAAAATTACAGAAGATGGCAATTTAGTTGAAGAAGGTACAATAGAAATTACCATCACATTTGATTCTGCATCAGGAACTTATATCATTAGTTATGAAATTAAAGTAGATAATGAAGAAGGTCGAATTATTGATAAAGAATATAAAAACGACTTTGAAGCAGATGATAACGATGATGATTTAGAAGACGACGATGATACAGAAGATAGTGACGAAGCATAAGAAATATAAAATTAGCTTTCTATTATGGTATAATAGTTGGCGAAAGAGGTGGTTATGTTGCCCACAAATCGCCAACTAAAATTACTAAAATCTAAAGACCAAAAAGCTTTTGAAGCGATCTATCACGAAACAAAGCATGCCGTATACGCAATGGTTTTGCCGATTGTGAGAGATCGCTCTTTGGCTGAAGACGTTATGCAAGATACGTATATTAAAATGGTAGAAAATATCCATAGTTATAATCCAAAGTATAAGTTTATTAATTGGTTATTAACCATTGCAAAAAATACAGCACTTGATATGTATCGCACAAGACAAAAAGAAGTATCCTTACATGATGAAACGTTAGATTTTATTGAATCAAGGGAAGCTTCAGAGGATAAAAAAATTGATGCATCCTATTATTTATCGTTACTTACTAAAGAAGAACAAACCATTGTGTTGCTAAAAACCGTTGGGGAGTTAACGCACAAAGATATAGCTTATCAATTAAATAAGCCGATAGGAACGATTACGTGGCAATATAATCAAGCCATTAAAAAAATGCGTGAGGCAGGAAAGGAGCATCATCATGAAAAATAAACATATAAGCAAAATCATAAAAGATGATGTTACTTCAATGACGCCGAATGTTATCCATAAAATTGATTTAGCATCCATTCAAATCAAACCTAAGCAAACCTCAAAATTAAAAACATTTGTTCAATCGAAACGATTTATATTGAGCACCTTTACTACTGTAACTGCCTCAATTATCGTACTACTTATTGTATTAATTGGGAACGGATCACCAACAATTCCAACTAACCCAATTGCTTTTTCAGAAAGAGAAGAAATATATACGATTTCTGCAGTCTCTGCAGCATCATTACTTGCACAATCATTTCAAGACACCCAAGTTTATAACCCGGAAATTATTCCACTATCAAATACAGTTACTTTGAATCATCACCGACTGATTGATCAAGAATTAAATACGCTAAGAAATTACTTAACGATGATTGAACCAATTGTCGGAAATAAGGATAATATGACATTTGTGCTTGTTTTATCAGATAGACAAGCCTATACGTATAAACTCAGTTTTACAACGATTGATTTAACAGGGAATCCGATGACATTTGATTTTTACTATAACGAAACGAGAGTCGATGAAAATCATTTTGAACTTGAAGGTGTTTTGATACGCAATCAAGTAGAGTATCTAGTTACAGGTGAACTTACCATTGATGATGATGAAATGGAATTAGAATTAATTGCCGTTCATCCAAATCAATCAAATACGTATGTTGAAATTCTTCAAGAAATTAAAAATGATCAACAAACATTTGAAGTTGAGTGGGTTGTCTTAGGAGAAACCGTACTTGAAAGTATGATTGAAATCGAGTTTGATGAAGACATAATTACAATTGTTATTGAGTATGAAAATGCCCACAAAGAAGTGATGTTTGAAATTAGTAGACAGTATAATGGTCATGCCCTTTATATTATCTTTGAAATTGATAATGATGAAGATGAAGAAGGCGTAATTATTGTCGATATCATTTATGATGACATCTTAAACAAAACCATCTATCGATTCAATATCTTTATTGATGATGAATCCTACGTTATAGATAAAGATCGTTTCTTTGATAACGAAGAAGAAGATGAAGAAGATGAAGAAGAATAAACAATATAACGAAGACCCGAAAGGGTCTTTTTTTATACGCTAGTTATTGTGATAAAAATAGGTATGTGATATAATACTATAATGTTCACATGTAAAGCCTTGGGGAGGGTTTTTATGTTTAAAGAGCGAACAATTTTACCATTAATAACACAACTTAAAGCGATTTTCGACATGGAAATTGTTGATTTTGCTGTTTTAAACGAAAAGGGATTTCGTTATACCCATGCAGAATATTTAATTGAGAACGGGTTTACAGTAATTGAACACGCCAAATTAGCAAAAGAAGAAAAATCATCTTATAAAACGTTCAAAATCGAGAGTAATCCATGTGCAATTTTTAATGATTATAACGGAAACTATTTAGCGGTAGTATTTGACCAAATAAAACTAGATAAGACAACTTTAAGCGCAATCCACGAGCGTCTTTTGAAGGTGTCTTTTTTAAAAGAACATTTAGAAATTAATATCAACAAAGACAAATATCAAGATTATGCTCTACTGAGTTTTGATTTTAATGGCAATTTGAAAACAAGTAATAAGTTTGCAGATGATATCTTTAATATAAGCGAAAATCGAATTGAATCATTAAAAGATTCATTAGAAAGCTATGAGATTTTCTATAACTTATATGAACAAGCGCGGAGTGGCGTTACACCTGAGGTTACGACAATTGGTACAATTAATAGTAAACATTTTAAAGTAAACACTTTTGTTGATAAAAAAGCAGAAATTATTCAATTTATCTTTGCTTATACACCGGTTCTTTCTTTTTATGAAAATATTTTAGATAGTTTCGACTATTTAAAATTAGGGATTGTTCATTTAACTCTAATATTTGATGAAAACAATCAACCGGTAGATGCTAAAATCCTCTATGCTAATAATCAATATGGCAAACTCATGGATACAACCGCAAACAAAGTGATCGGAAAAACAGTTTACGAACTATACCCAGAGTTTCCTAAAAAACGCTTTGAACGCTATGCGAGTGTTGGGGTAAAAGGCATGTTTTTATCGTTTGAAGATTATGCTGATAATGTAAAAAAATATTTCCATATTTATAGTTACTCCCCAAGACAAAACGAATTTATAAATGTCTACTATGACACAACGTACTACCACAAACAACAAGCTAATGAAAGAAGCCAATTAAGAAAAATTCAAATGATGCTCACCTTAGCTGAAATGGGCTTTTTTGAAATTAATTTTTTTGCCAAAACATTTGATGGTGATGAGTACGTTAAACGCATTTTCGAACAAGACCAGCTAGATTTCGAATCTTATAGAATGTTTTTTTAGGGATTCAATTCACCCAGATGATAAAGATGATATATACCACAAAAATAGTCTATTAATGAACGGAAAAATTAAAGAAGGTTCAAGTTTATTAAGACTGATTATGCCTAATTCTGGTGACATTAAATATATTGAATACTATTTACAAACCATTGAAAAAGATGCATTCAATAAACCAGTTAAAATTTTAGGTCTGGTTCGTGATGTAACTGAAACTCAAAATGCTAGAAATCAAATTGATTATTTAGCATCACATGACCAACTATCTGGGGTTTATAATCGTCATCATTTATATCAAAACGTAAACAAAAAAGCATTTGATTATCCAGTTAAACTAGCCATTTTAGATTTAGACGGTTTAAAAACGGTTAATGATGTATTTGGTCATTATGAAGGCGATAGAGTAATAAAAAGGTTCTCTAAAATATTAAGAGAAGTTTATTATGATCAATATATAGCGCGTGTTGGAGGCGATGAGTTTGTTATTATTTTTACAAACGGCATTAAAAATCCGAAAACACGTGAAAAATTAGTTAGAGAACAGCTTAAGAAAATTTTAGATATTAACATTCCACTTGATGTAAGTATTGGGTATGATGATTTAAAAGATAAACATACTAATTTTCATGAAACTTTCACACGTGCAGAAGAAGAAATGTATCGTCATAAACTATTAGCCAGACCTAAACGAAAAGAACGTATATTAAAAGTATTAATGCAATATATGTTTAATAAAGATGATGGGTTAAAAGACCGTATTGAACGATTAGAGAAATACGCCACATCTTTAATGAAACAACATGGTTATATGCGTAAAGACGAAGAACAATTTTTAAAGCAAGCCATTTATTATCATGCCATTGGTCAAGTTATGGATTTTGTTCATGATGTCAAACATACCGATAAAGCAAAACGTTATGAAATTTTAAATGTAGAAGCAGGGTTTAAGATACTATTAAATCTACTTGAAAAAGAAGTTGTATGTAAGACAGTACTGTATCAATGTGAACAATATAACGGACGCGGCTATCCGCATAGATTAAAAGGGAAAGATATTCCGTTTTTATCACGTGTTTTAGCGATTGTGTATCACTATGATGATTTAATTAATCATCAAAGCTATGAAAAAAATGATGCCCTTGATGATTTGATAAAAAATAGTCCAAGACTCTTTGATCCAAATCTTGTACAAACCTTTGTTTATGTTATAAATAAACTATAATTTCTTTGTGTAAAGATTGAGATTTCAGATTTTTTTGATATAATGAATACGGTGATTTTATGCGATTAAGAAAAGTAAAGGATGCGGATCTAAAAATAGAGAGTTATCCTGAATATATTTTGAATATTCCAAGAGGTGAAAAGTATTATTTGAATAACGCCTTTAAGGAAAAAAAACCTCTGCATGTTGAGATTGGTAGTGGAAAAGGTCAGTTCATTCATGAGATGGCTAAAAGAAATCCGCATATCAATTTTATCGCCATAGAGAAATTTGATAGTGTGATTGTAAAAATACTTGATAAAGTGTTAATCGAACCCTTAAATAATCTTTATTTAGTTCGTATGGATGCAGAATCAATTGTTGAGTGTTTTAATGCCCATTCTATTGAAAAAATTTACTTGAATTTCTCTGATCCTTGGCCAAAGATAAGACATGAAAAAAGACGTTTAACCCATGAAGATTTTTTAAAACAATATGAACGTATTTTAATTAAGGGCGGCGAAATTGAGTTTAAAACAGATAACCGTAAGCTTTTTGAATATAGTTTAATTTCAATGCAGCAATACGGATTAAAATTTGTTGAAGTATCGCTTGATTTACATTTAGATAAAGAAATTATGAACATTATGACTGAGTTTGAAGAGAAATTCTCAAAACAAGGTCCTATTTACAAAATAAAAGCAGCATTCTAGGAGGACATTATGGAAAAACGTTACGTAGATTTAGTGAACTTACCAGGTGCACCAAGTTTTGAAAAACATGTTAAGCAGTATATGAAAAAAGAGATATCAAAGTTTACAAATGATATTATTGAAGACAAATTAGGGTCTATTTTTGGTGTGATAAACCGTGATTCTAAAGGGCCTAAAGTGATGATGGCTGGACATATGGATGAAGTTGGCGGATTAGTGGTTGGCATCACAAAACAAGGTCTTGTTAAAATGATTCCACTTGGTGGGATGAAAGGCGATGTTTATTTATCACAGCATATGATTATATATACCGATGACCTCACTGAAATTCCAGGTGTAACCGCATCAAAGCCACCGCACTTAACAAGAGGACAAGAAGGTAACGATGCACCCCTTAAGTTTGAAGATTTATTACTTGATATTGGCGCGGATTCAAAAGAACATGCAGAGGCACTTGGGGTTAAGATCGGTCAACAAGTGATTTCTAGAAATAACTATGTAACCACAAATGATGGAAAAAAATTCATCTCTAAAGCATGGGACAACCGTTTTGGTTGTGGCATGGCACTAGATTTACTTGAAGCATTAAAAGATGAAACATTAGAGTGTTCACTTTATGCTGGGGCAACGGTACAAGAAGAAGTTGGTCTTCGCGGTGCAGCAACAGCTTCGGGGCTAGTTAAACCTGATATATTCTTAGCAGTAGATGCATCACCTTGTGCAGATTCATTTGAAGGTGATGAAATTAGTGGAACACTTGGAAATGGTTTCTTAGTTCGCTTTTATGATCCGAATGCTTTAATGCATCAAGGGATGAAAAAATATATTGAAGAAATGGCAAAAAAACATGACGTAAAATTCCAATACTATCAATCTAAAGGCGGAACAGATGCAGCAAGAGTACAACTTTCTAACGAAGGGGTTGTAGTTGCAACCATCGGAATGCCTTCACGTTATATTCACTCAACAACATCGATGATTCATCACGATGATTACCTTGCAGTGAAAAAAATATTAGTAGAACTTGTAAAATCTTTTAACACTAAGACGTATGAGGAAATTAAGTCAAACGTCTAATTAACTAAGTTTATCAAAAAATATGGGACCCATAGTGGCCTAAAATTTAAGGAGATAAATATGAGAGACAAAAGAGTAAGAGACATGACCCTAACTGCTATGTTTATAGCAATTATAGGGATTATGTCGTTTGTACCATGGTTAGGATTCATCACCATTGGTGGGGTAGCTATTACCCTTATCCACATTCCGGTATTAATCGGAGCAATTTTTGGTGGGAAACGTGTAGGTATATTCAGCGCAACCGCGTTTGGTGTATTTAGCATGATTCGCGCCTTTATGACACCAGATGCTTTTAATGTATTTTTCCAAAATCCATTAGTATCTATTTTACCAAGGTTTTTATTTGGTGTATCTATTTGGTATATTTATACTTATACCTTCAAACTTCTAAAACCTGCTATTGTGGGTGATGGCGATATTGAAGATGACAAAGTGAAAAAGAGTGTAACCGAGTTAACTGCTTTAGCCGTAACATTTGCGCTTGCATCTCTTACACACACCGTTATTACTTTAACCGCACTTTATATTTTCGCATTTAATAGCGCGATCTATTTAGAATGGTTTGGGAGCACAGATGTATTAAGATTTATTTGGATTATTATGTTATCTAATGGCTTAATTGAAGTAGGATTAGCCGTTTTAATCGGAGCACCAATTGCTTATAGACTTAAAACGTTTTACCGTTACGAAGAAAATTCAGTTACTTAGGAGTGATTCACCATGCGTCTATATATTGATATAGGCAATTCAAATATAGTGATTGGTAAAGGGATGGATACGATTATCGAAACTTATCGCTATAGCACTGATCAAAGTAAATCTAGCGATGAATATTACACCATGTTAAGACATCACTTTGATGAAGTTGATATGGTGTTAATAGCAAGTGTCGTTCCACAACTTAACACCACCTTTAAAACGTTTATTGCACGCTATTTTAATATCATACCAATGTTTATAGGTCCTGGGATTAAAACAGGCGTAAAACTCAAAACAGATAACCCTAAAGAAGTCGGTGCCGACTTAGTTGCGGGGGCTGCGGGAGCAATTGATAAATACGGAGATAGTGCCATTATTATTGATATGGGGACAGCAACAACGTTTACTTATATTGAAGATAAAGTATTAAAAGGCGTTTCCATTACAATCGGACTAGATTCTAGTAGAAATTGCTTAGTATCTAAAGCCAGTAAGTTATTACAATTTGAGTTTGAAGATCCTAAAAATGTCTTAGGAACTAATACGGTAGATGCACTAAATGCAGGATTATTATTTGGACATGCATTCCAAGTCATCGGTATGGTTAAAAATATTAAGGCAGTCTATAATAACAAAGGAGTACCAGTTATTATTACCGGTGGAGCTTCAAAACTCATAAGAAGTATCTTACCTGAGAGCTACAATTTCGATGAAAACTTAATTTTAGATGGCTTAATTGCTATTTATAAGAAAAACTTTAACTAATCTAATTGACAAACCATGATAATGTTTCTATAATAAAAAAATAATGGTAAATAAGGAGTGAACTTATGGTATTTGACAGAATCAAAGCCATCATTGCTGATGAATTAGGAATTGAAGAAGATATTATCGAATTAGAATCAGATTTAACTGACGATTTAGGTGCAGACTCTTTAGACGCTGTAGAACTTATCATGGCGATCGAAGAAGAATTCGATGTTGAAATTGACGATACAGCAGCACAAGAAATCAAGACAGTTCAAGACATCGTAGATTATTTAGAAGATATTCTATAAAAAGACTATTAAAGACGACTTTATGTCGTCTTTTTTCATCCGCAAGTATCAAAGAGTTTTCATAGAGAAACTTAAGCACTTATGTTAAGATTAAATAGAGGTGTAGCGTATGAAAAAAATTATCGTATTTTTCACAATCGGATTGGTATTTTTACTTGCTGCTTGTACCCAAACTTATAAAAATAACTATCCTATTCCGACCTTTATTGAGGTAGAAAAGGATGTTTCATTTGGTGGGGCTTGTAGCGATTTTTTAGAGTATCATCCTATTCAAATTGAAGATGAAGCTGACATTCAAGCGTTTATGGCTGAACTCAATAGTTGGGAATACGAAGAAGAACGTGGGCTTGCACTTGATTTATGCGGGTTTTCTTTTTTAATCAGTTTTGACGATGTTGTTATTCAAGTTATTGGCATTACTTACTTTTATGTTGAAGGTGATCCTATGCTATATAAATTTGTTAAAGGAAATACCGATTTTTTAAATTTACTAAACTGGCAATTGGTAAATGAATAATTAACAATGAAAAATAAAATTTTATAAAGCAGCTCTCAAAAACGATGGTTGCTTTTTTTAAGCTTAATTACAACCGTTGAATCATTCAATTTTTTACATGATTATGGTACAATAAATCTAGACTCTAATGAAAAGAGGAAGCTTATGAAAAAACTACTTTTAATCGATGGATCAAACATTATGTTTAGAGCCTATTATGCGACCGCATATTCAGGCAATTTAATGCAAAATTCTAAAGGTGAATATACCAATGCCATTTTTGGTTTAGCCAATATGCTTAATAAAATTATTGCCGAAGACTTTACCCATGTACTTGTTGCATTTGACGAAGGTAAAAAAACGCATCGTCACAAAGAATATGCAGATTACAAAGCTAAACGGACTGCGATGCCTGAAGAGTTTGTCCAACAGTTACCTTATGTAAATGAAATTGTTGAAAAACTAGGGTTTTTTCAATATGAAGCAGAAGCCTTAGAAGCCGATGATATTATTGGGTCAATCGCTAATAAATTTTATGATGAATTTGATGCAATTGAAATTATCTCGAATGATAAAGATTTGTTTCAATTATTAAATGATAAAGTTACCATTCGTTTATCAAAACGTGGTATCCAACCTGAACAATCTTTCACCGTAGATACTTTAAAAGAACAGATGAACATAGCCCCTTATCAAATTCCGGACTTGAAAGGACTTATGGGCGATGCTTCAGATAATATTCCCGGAATTCCTGGAGTCGGCGAAAAAACAGCACTTAAACTTTTACATGAATATGGTAGTATTGAAACTTTACTTAAAAACTTAAATGAACTAAAAGGCAAGCTTAAAGAACGTGTAGAAGAAAACGGAAAACAAGCAGTTTTTTGTAAGTATTTAGCCACGGTTATCACCGATGCGCCTTTACCTGATATCACCCTTGATGCTTTAGAATATAAAGGCACCAAAACAGAAGAACTCATTGAGTTTTATCAAAAAATGGAGTTTCATTCATTCATTAGACGATTAGATTATAAGGAAGAAACTAAAACACGTGATTTTGATATTGTAAAAGATGAATCTGTTATTAAAAAACATACGCAAGAAGATAGTATTTTAGTGTTTGAAGGGTACCAAGATAATTATCACATCGCTGATAAATTAGGATTTGCCTTATTAAACACTAAAGGGGCAATATTTATTCCTTATAAAATAGCCGTTCAATCGGAGGCATTTAAAACGTTTTTAACCAGCAACTATAAGAAACAAACCTTCGATTTAAAACGTTTAGCGGTTTCACTCTTACAAGATGGTTTAACCATAGAAGCAGTTACTTTTGATTTACTGCTAGCGGCTTATGTATTAAATCCTTTAAACACAAAAGAAGACTTTAAAGTCATCGTTCAAAACTTTGATTATAGTGATGTGCCTTATTATGAAGAAATCTATGGAAAAGGTGTCAAATCAACCATTCCAAATGAAGAAATTTATGCAAATTACGCAATTAAAAAAGCGTATGCGATTAAAAATTTGGCTGATACATTAAACAAAGATATTCAAAAACAAGACCAAGTTGAATTATTAAATGCCATCGAAATGCCACTTGCTTTAACCCTTGCACGTATGGAGTTTGAAGGCATTCGTATTGATCAAGAAGCGCTTAATAATCTAGATGAATCATTAAATAAAGAAATCGATTTGATTACAGAAAAAATTTACGCCTCTGCTGGTGAAACATTTAATATATCTTCACCTAAGCAATTAGGGGTAATCTTATTTGAAAAACTAAAATTACCAAGTTATAAAAAATCTAAAACAGGGTATTCAACAAATATTGATGTTTTAATGAAACTTAAAGGAAAACATGAAATTATAGATCAAATCATGCTTTATAGAACCCTTACAAAACTCCAATCGACCTATGTAAGAGGGTTATCTGAGAGTGTCCATAAAGACGGAAAAATCCATACCATTTACAAACAAGCTTTTACCCAAACAGGAAGACTATCAAGCGTAGAACCAAACTTGCAAAATATTCCGATTAGAACTGAACGTGGGCGTGAGATTCGTAAAGTATTTATTCCTGAAGAATATGATATTTTAATGGCGTCAGATTATTCTCAAATTGAACTACGTGTCTTAGCACATATGGCTAATGAAGAAAACTTAATTAAAGCATTTAAAAATAATGAAGATATTCATACGATTACCGCAAAAGAAATTTTTGAAAAAGATTCAATCACAGCCGGTGAACGCCGTATAGCAAAAGCGGTAAACTTTGGCATTATTTATGGACAAAGTTCATGGGGATTAAGTGATGATTTAGACATTAGTTTTGAAGAAGCAGACAAGTTTATTAACCGTTACTATAAACGTTTTTCTGGTATTGCAGGATTCATGGATACCGTTATTGATAGTGCAAAAAATGATGGGTTTGTTAAAACCATATTAAATAGAAGACGTTATATTCCCGAGATTCATAGTAAAATATATGCACAAAGAGAACTTGGTAAACGTACAGCGATGAATGCCCCAATTCAAGGCAGTGCCGCTGATATTATTAAAATTGCAATGGTTAATATTGAAAAAGCTTTAAAGGAAAAAGATTTAAAATCGAAACTCATTTTACAAATTCACGATGAGCTTGTTTTTAATGTAAAAAAAGATGAAGAAAAGAAAATGCGAGAGTTAATTAAAGAAGTAATGGAAAACGCTATTACTTTAGCGGTACCATTAACGGTTAACTTAGCTGTTGGGAATAACCTTGATGACGCAAAATAGGTGGCAAGTATGAAACATAGCAAAGTCATGCGTAAAAGCTTGTTGGTTAACACGCTTTTAGTAATCACTAAAATTTTTACAGGATTTTTATTTAAAAGTACTGCCCTTATAGCCGATGGTATTCACTCTTTAAGTGACTTAATGAGTGATGTCTTTGTCTTGGTTGGGTTAAAGCAAGCGACGAAACCGCCAGATGATGAACATCCTTTTGGTCATGGTAAACTAGAATATGTGTTAAGTATGTTATTAGGGCTAAGTATTTTAGTTGTTGCTTATCAACTGGTTCGCAACGTCGTTGTAAACTTTAGAAACGAATTGACTACGCCTAGCTTACTTACTATTTATGTTGTTATTTTTGTCGTAGTTAGTAAGTTTATTCTCTCTAGATACTTAATCAGTCGTGGGAACGCTTTAGAAAGCCAAGTTATTTTAGCTAGTGGAAAAGAATCATTTACTGATGTTGTGAGTTCAATCATTGTTTTTGTTGGGGTTGTTGCATCAGTTTTAGGAGATAGATACGGCATTAATTGGTTAAGATATGGCGATAATGCAGCAGGTATTGTCATTGGGATTTTTATTGTTAAAGTAGCCTTAGAAATTATTATAGATGCCGTTAGATCACTACTTGGTAAAAGTGCAAAACCAGAACTTTTAGCATCAATTAAATCTTCTGTTGAAGCACTTGAAGGTGTTTTAGGCGTTGATCATTTAGATATGATTGAGTTTGGTTATTATTACCAAGTCATGATTGATATTGCTGTTGATGCATCCATTACTGTTAAAGAAGGTCACGATGTTGCAAGTAAAGTTAAGCGCCATTTAAAAACAAAAGAAAATATTTTGCACGTTATTGTGCATGTTAATCCAAAGGAGTGAGTACTTTGAGTTTATGTATGCAAAGAAGAAGTATAAGAAAATACGATTTAAAAGCGGTTGAAGAAGAAAAGATTAAAGCCTTACTAAAAAGCGCTATGCAAGCACCAAGTGCGCGTAATCAACAACCATGGGAATTCTTTGTGATTAAAAACAAAGAAATCTTAAACAAACTTAGTACGATCTCACGTGGCGCACACATGCTTAATCAAGCACCAGTTGCTATATTAACTGTTTTTAAAGAAGATGTATTAGCCCCACACATGCGACCACAAGATTTAGCTGCAGCTTCACAAAACATTCTATTAGAAGCAACAAACCAAGGCTTAGGCGCTGTATGGATTGGGGTTTACCCACTTGAAGAACGTATGAATAACATTAAAGAAGTTATAACTATTCCTAACCATTTAACACCGTTTTCTTTGATTGCTATTGGGTATCCAGATGAAGACACACAAATTAAGCAAATCCGTTATGATGCAAGTCGTGTTCACGAGATTCTTTAATGCCTGAATTACCTGAGGTTGAAACAGTCAAAGAAACATTAAAACCATTAATCACAGGCAAAACCGTTGAAAAGACGGCAGTTTATTATGAAAAAATGGTTATGCCTGAGACAAAAAAATCTTTTAATCAGTTACTGAAAAATCAAACATTAAACACTATATCTAGGTACGGAAAGTACTTATTATTTGAGTTTACTTCAGTGACGCTTTTAATTCATTTACGGATGGAAGGAAAGTTTTATGTAAAAGATGCTCATCTACCCAAAGAAAAACATGAGCATGTTACGATATTCTTTACGGATGGGACCTCATTACGCTATCATGATGTGCGTAAGTTTGGGACACTTACATTAAAAGTGCCAGATTCAATTTTCGATAATCCCCCATTAAATAAACTCGGATATGAACCTCATCATCCGAATTTAACTAAAACATATCTAAAACAAAAGTTTAAAACCACAAGATCAATCAAAACTGTGTTGTTAGATCAGACTATTATTTTAGGACTAGGGAATATTTATGTTGATGAAGTGCTTTTTTGTGCTAAAATAAACCCATTGAAACCCGCAAATAAACTGACCATTAATCAATGTGAAATCCTAATTCATTGCGCAGGAAAAATTATTGATAAAGCCATTGAATTAGGCGGGTCTTCCATTAGAACTTATTTAAACAGTTTAGGGATTAGTGGAAAGTTTCAAAATGAGTTAACGGTTCATTTAAGGGCAAATGAACCTTGTATAATTTGCGAAAATCCCATTAAAAAAATAAAAGTGGGTGGCAGAGGAACTTATTACTGTTCCCACTGTCAAAAATAACGAGATGATATTACTTGTTTTTAGGAGGAAGCTTTATGGCTAAAATCATAGGGCTTACTGGTGGGATTGCCACTGGTAAATCGACAGTTACACAGATGTTTAAAGAAAGAAATATTCCAGTCATTGATTCAGATAAAATTGCGAAAACTTTACTGGATAAAGGGCAAGAAGCTTATCAAGAAATTCTAGCAGAGTTCGGTGAAGAAGTTTTATCAACCGATACTAACATTAATAGAAATAAACTTGCAAAAATCATTTTCAATGATGAAAAAAAACGTAAAAAACTAAATGAAATTGTTCATCCTAAAGTAAAAAAAGTTATCTATACCGAAATTGCGAGATTAAAAACATTAGAACACGATTTTATAGTCGTGGATGTCCCTTTACTTTTTGAATCGGAGTTTGATAAGATTTGTGACATTACACTCTTAGTCTTTGCAAGAAGAAAAGACCAAGTCACTAGACTTATGATGCGTGATCACATCGATGAAACCTACGCTTTACAAAAAATTAAATCGCAGTTTCCTTTAGGGAAGAAAAAAGCATTAGCTGATTATGTTATTGATAACTCTAAAAGTATTTTAGAAACTCGAAAAGCATTTGATAAGTTTATATCGAGTATAAGAGGTGAAACAAATGGGCATTAAAAGTTTTTTAACAACAGATATAGAAACAAAAGAAAGAAAACAAGATCCTTTACTACAAACACATTATTTTAGACACAACTATAAAACCGTAAAAGAAGCCTTTTTAAAGTATGCAGAAACAAATCAATACGTTGTAAAATCAATTAATGATACCCATCACGAAATTTATGTAAGTAAAAAAAATCACTATATTATTGCGACCATTACACAAATTAATCCAGCAGAAACTGGGTTGGATTTAAAAGTAGGTTATGAAACATTTTTCGGGTTAAATAGACCTAAAAAAACAGTTTTAGAAATTTACACTTACATGAAAAGCCATTTAACTTTTAAAGGGACTGGCCTAAACGCTTAGGAGGCACGTACATGGATCCGTATGCGACATTTAAACTCATAGCTAGCAGAAACTTAGACCACGATCACAGAGCGATTGTGAGTCTTTTATACTTACCCTTAATTGGACCAGAAGCATTGAGTCTATATTTTTCGTTATACGCATTAATTGATCGTAGCCACTTAAGAACTAAAAGTTATCCGCATGAGTTTTTATATGATTTACTAAATTTATCGAAAACCAGGTTAAACCAAGCCCGTGAAAAACTTGAGGCAGTAGGGCTATTAGAAAGTTATACCAATAATGAAGATTATATCTATGAACTTTATGCACCACTAAGTGCAGAAATGTTTATAAAAGATTCTCCATTTGCGCCTTATTTACTTAAACAAATAGGAGATGAGCGTTTTGAAGAACTCATTGAACTATTTAAAATTAAACGGTTCCAACTGGGTTCTTACGAAAATATCTCTAAAGCATTCTCAGATTTATTTAAACCAGTTTATGATAAAGAAATTAACACAAAATCAATGTATTTAAACACAAAAATTAACCGCTTAACCATCGAACATGATTTTAATGTAGAACTGTTAATCGATAGTTTACCGGAATCATTTGTTCATTCAAGTACGAAAACGAAACGCGGCAAAGAACATTTAAGTCAAATTGCTTACGTCTATAATATCGATGAATCTACAATGAAAGATTTATTAGTAAAATCCTTAAACGATGATACCTCAATAGATTTTGAAGCATTATCAAAAGCATGTGTTAATTATTATGCACAACAACCAAAAGATAATCCCCCGAAAAAAACAACAGGTTATGATGTTGATTATTTTAAAAACGTGCACCCTGTCACCATTGTTGAAGATTTAACTGGGATGAGTATTCCAAGTTCTGATTTAAAGATTATTGAAAAAATATTAAATCGTAATGTCTTAAAAATTGAAGTTGTAAACGTATTAATTGCGTTTGTTTTAAAAGAACTTAATTACCAGTTTCCAGTGTTTAACTATTTTGAAAAAATTATGGCCCAGTGGAAACGCCATAATATTGAAACGGCAGAAGAGGCTATTGCTTTTATTAAAAAACAAAAAGAAGTACGATCAGCAGCTAAAAAACCGACGGTTAAAAACCGAAAAGAGTTGCCAGAAGATATAAAAGTCGATTGGCTTGATGATTATATAAAATCGGTAGAAAGAGAGGAATAAGATGAAAAAATATCCATTTAATGAAAACCCAGACTTAGTTGATAATATTGCAGAAGAACTTTCAATGGATCCGGTCTTAAAACGTTTCTTTATCGATTATGACATTCCTAATCACACGATTGTTACCCATTTGAATGACCTTATGTTATTTAAACAAGAACACCCTCGTTGTCTATCGTGCGAAGGGTTGCATGTTTGTACCCAGGATACTTTAGGACACCAGCCAATCTTAACTTATAAAGATGAAGTCATTACTTTATCTTATCGCGAATGTAATTTCTTAAAGAATAAACAGAAAAAAGATAAAGAAAAATCACGTGTAAACGCGATGTATATGCCTCAAATGATTCACCAAGCGAGTCTATCTGATTTCCATCTAGATAGTCCAGTAAGAAAAGAAATCTATCAAAAAATTATGAGTATTATTAGTAAAGTAAAACTCGATCAAGAAGTTAAAGGGTTATTTATTTCAGGAAACTACCAAATTGGTAAGACTTATACGCTTGCGGCGATTGCTAATCATTTTGCAACGATGAACAAAACCGTTGTGATTGCTTACTATCCTGATTTAGTACGCGAAATCAAATCGTCTATTCAAAAGGGAAATTTAGAAGAAATCATCCATAATCTTAAAACAACAGACGTTTTAATGCTTGATGATATTGGGGGAGAATCTCCATCACAATGGGTTAGAGATGAAGTATTAGGTCCTATCTTACAACACCGTCTATTAGACAAAAAACTTACCTTCTTTTCATCAAATGTAGGCATGAAGGAACTACCAAAATACATGGTAGAAAACACTCAAGATGCAGAAAAACTAAAAAGTTACCGAATATTTGCACGAATCAACTCTTTATCTGATGAAGTAAAAATGTAAAAAGTGTCTACGGACACTTTTTTTATATAGAAATAAAAAAGACAGCCTTAGCTGTCTAAGCGAAAACTGTCACTTTTTTGTATAGAATAATTGTAATTAGGTCGATTAACCAAAAAATAGTCCACCCTACAAAAATCCAAAGAATTCCTGCTAAAATCATCACTACGTTGTTTGTATCAATACCTTTTACGACTCTGTAAATGCCCCAAGGAATAGCACCGATGAATGGGAATGCTAATATCAGTTTTATAATCCAAGGTAAACCGTCAAATGCTTTTACTATATCTTTCATTGTATCGCCTCCATACTTAATCATAGCATGCTTGAGCAACTAATTTAATATAATCAATAAGGATTTAAGATAATTTTTTAACCATGGTATAGTAATTTTCTCCGGGTGGATAATCTTCTAGCAAACCTACTACAAAAAACCCATGTTTTTCATAAAACGCTTTAGCTTGAAAGCTATAAGTTGTTAGAAACACTTTATTTGCTCCAGATGCACGTGCCTGCACGATAAAATCTTCTAAAATTTTATGACCAAGGCCTAGTTTTCTATAGGGTGCCTCAAAGTATAAATCTTCAATTTTAGCCCAGTTCCAATAAACCGTTCCATTTATGCCACCAACAATTTCGTCTGCAGGGTTTCTAACAATGATATTGATTGTTTTTACATAGCCTTCCTCACGTGACTTTAAGTGGTAAGGAGAGTGTAAGTTGTTATAGTTTTTTATTCCGGTTTGTAAAAAGTCCTCAAATAAAGGATCCTTTTCAAAGTTAATTTCGATTTTTACAGCCATTAAATCACCTCACCTATAATAGTAACTTATTTTTAGTATAACGCATATACTTAATCTTTACATTAAGTAATATTAATGATATATTAAGATTAATACTAAATAATATTAAAGTAAATATAAATAAAATTAAAGAAAGGGAGGATTCTATGGCAGACATTCCTACTTGGGCAACTGAACTCGACCATGAAGATTGGGTCTTCATAAAAAAGTTTCTTTTAGCTTCGGGTAGTTTAAAAGAAATGGCTGAAGCTTATGGGGTTACTTATCCCACAGTTCGGTTACGACTTGATCGTTTAATTCAAAAGATTCGTATAAGCGATACTGAAGAAGACTCCTTTATTGGGTTTATTAAAAGATTAGCCTTGCAAGATGAACTTCAGTTTGACACTGCGAAAAAACTCATCACCCATTACAAAAATCAAAAAGGAGATACCTAAATATGTCGATCTTAATTGCTATTGTAATTTCAGGGGTACTAATCACTGGATTACTATCTTTACAAATTATTTTATCAAGTTTACCACAATCAATATTTGGATTTATTTTACCACTGTTTGTTTTTCTAATTGGAAACACGCTGGTGTTTTTACTATTTAATAGCCTACAACTGCTAATATTTGTCAACTTGATTGCTTTTACGTTATTAATTATTCACTTAATAATGCGTGTATTTAAGTTATATATGAAACCTAAACTTAATACTACTAAAGAAATGACAAAAATGAATATTCAAGATTTATAAGTTTTTAATAAGGGGTGTTTGGATGATAAAACAACGAAAAAATGTAATGATTTATGGTGCGTTACTATCAGTTTATGTGGTCATATTTTTAGGGTACTTCATGTTGACAGAATATAACATAATTGAATTTTCACGGACAGTGTTTTATATTTTACTCACGTTTTTCATAATTGATACTGCTTTTGTGGTTTACTTAGTTCTTCGTGTGCCAAAACATGAGCGATTAGCAGCTTATGAGCGTTATCAGTTTCATAAAGAACTCGATCCGAAAACAGACACTTTTCATAGTTATCATAGTGAAGATGA
The DNA here is from genome assembly GCF_043951795.1 of Liberiplasma polymorphum. Taxonomy (NCBI): domain Bacteria; kingdom Bacillati; phylum Mycoplasmatota; class Mollicutes; order Liberiplasmatales; family Liberiplasmataceae; genus Liberiplasma; species Liberiplasma polymorphum. The sequence continues at coordinate 71,683 of NZ_JBIOAG010000003.1, forward strand.
AGTTACGTTTTATAAAGATAAAGTCTATTCCAAATTACATAATAGATTTTTTAGATATGATGAGATCACGATGCATGCGTTTTTAGTTAAAAATATTCCTTATGAAGTGATTAATATTTTTATCGAACTCGATTATCACGAAATAAACACTAAAGATAATTATACTCATGTTAACTTTGATTTGACAGAAGACTTATTTTTAATCATTAAAGCGTATAGTCTAGAAGTAGCGTGTTTAGATGAAATTATAGAAAACTTGGAACATACGTTGAAAATAAAACAATAAGAGGTGAACTATGTTACAAATTATAAAAGTTACCAAAAGTTATGATGGGGTTAAAAAAGCGTGTAATGAAGTAGATTTATCCATTGAAGCGGGTGATTTATACGGCTTTATTGGTCATAATGGTGCGGGTAAAACAACGTTACTAAAATCGATTGCAGGCATAATATCGTTTGATGAAGGCGATATTTTAGTGGATGGGTTTTCAATTATATCAAATCCATTAGATGTAAAAAACCGCATAGCTTATATTCCTGATCAACCCAATGTTTATGAATCATTAACGGGGATGCAATATTTAGATTTTATTGCTGATGTTTTTAAAGTTGAAAAAGAGTTAAGAAGACAACGTATTCATGAGTATGTTCAGTTATTTGAGTTAGAAGAAGCACTCAATCAACCTATCGCATCGTATTCACATGGGATGAAGCAAAAAATTGTTATTATCAGTGCTTTGATTCATCAACCAAAACTTTTTTTATTAGATGAACCGTTTGTTGGTTTAGACCCTAAAGCAAGTTATAATTTAAAGCAAGTCTTTCAAAAAATGCGTGAGAAAGGCACTGCTATATTTTTTTCTACTCATGTTCTTGAAGTCGCAGAAAAATTATGTAATAAAGTTGCGATTATCAAACAGGGTAAGATTGTGGCCCATGGAGAAACTAAAGATGTTATAAAAGATTCGTCATTAGAATCTATCTTCATGGAAATTGCAAACGAAGCATGATGCATGCATTGTTAAAAGTATTACTTAAAGAGAATTTCTCATTAAAAAGATTATTAGGGTTTGATCCAAAGCAAGCACGTGTAAAAGCTATTTTAATAGGTTTAGCCATTATTTATGCCTTAGTTGTTTTCGCAGGATTACTCATTTGGATGTTTTATGACTTAGCTAAAGTGTTAAATGAAATGGATTCACTTGGCATTATGTTAAACTTCATATTCTTTTATGCAACCGTCATGAGTGTATTTATGATATTGTTTCGTGTTAATGGGTCACTTTTTTATACGAAAGATTATGAAATGTTAGCGCATTTACCGTTAACTGCTAAAACGATTTTTATATCAAAATGGTTAATACTAAATATTTTAGTCTACTTAATAATTATTTTGTTTACCTTACCAATGGCTGTGATATACTTGATTTTCGCTAATTTAAGTGTCTTAGTATTTGTATATTTTGTAATTGGTTATTTATTATTACCACTTATACCAAGTGTTATATTTACACTTTTAGCATTACTATTATCACAAATTACCTCGAAATTAAGACGTAGTCAAATATTGAATATTATTGTACTACTTATCCTTTTCTTTGTATTTATGGGTGTCATGCTATATTATAGTGCCCTTGAAGCTGGAAATCCGTTACTCGGTCAACGTTTGTTTATGCAACGTATAGAAACTGTTTATCCCATATTAACTTGGTTTATTCAAGCTGTTGAATATGGTAAAATTATCCCGTTTTTAGGATTTGTGGCAATAAATCTATTAGTAACTTATAGCTTTTTAATGTTGATGCCTAAACTAGCTGAAAGAACCAATCAAAAAGGTCAAAAAATCCATTATAAGAATCATAGAGTTGCTGTATCTTCTGAACGAAGCAGAATACACTCACTTGTATTAAAAGAAGCAAAAAAAATGTTAAGTTCCCCAATTTATGCACTTAACGCCGGTATTGGTCCGATATTTTTAATTATTGTGCCAATTGCAAGTATCATTTTTACAAATCAAGTTACAATGGCTATAGACGAGTTGACTGCGGCCGCATTTGATATAGAAATTGGGGTGTTATTATTTGTCGGATTTTCTGTAGGGATGTCCTATTCACCGTCAGTAAGTTTAAGCTTAGAAGGTAAAAACTTCTGGCTAATTAAATCTTTACCGATTAAAGCAGAAGAAGTTATGTTTTCGAAAATCTTATTTAATCTAATATTAACCTTACCCTTTGCGTTAATTGGTATATTAATTTTCGGGTTTACGTTAGGGATAAACATTATAAATGTCATCACGATGTTAATCCTTGTAGTTGTTTTCGCAATTTTAAATTCTACATTTTATGCGATGATTAACTTATTTTTACCAAAAATGAATTACATTAATGAAGTAGAAGTCGTCAAACAAAGTGCCGCAGCACTTGTTGCGGTGTTTGGGGGATTCTTAATCATAATTTTAAATGGAGTGATTTTGTTTGTTTTAACATCGACTATTGACATATGGTTGATCATAATCATTCTTACATTATTCAATAGTTTACTTGCTGCTTTAGCACTCCTATACGTAAAACGTTTTTCACAGAAACATTTTGATCAAATGAATGGATAAACAGTGTGATCACACTGTTTATTTTTTATTTAACTAAAGATTCACTTAATAGATTCTAAATAAATAGGATGTTAACGATTATTAAGAGTGAAAAAGATAGGTTTAAAGGAGTTTTATGGAATTAGAAAGTATATCTATATTTTTACAATAAAAAAGAAATGTAGATAATTTTACACAACAATTGATTCAAGTATTTGTAACATATCAAAACGGGCTGTTTAAAAACAGGAGCGATGCGAAGTTATACTAAAACCTAAGTTTAAATGAAGCATCCATTTTGATAACCTCATGAAAAAATCAGCATAGTCGGTATTCTTTAGTGGGAATGACAATACCTTATTGCCTATGTGAGCAATAATTTCAAGAACACTTACCTATTTACCCTTTATATATCTTTAACCCTTTACTTTAGTGAATACCAGCTAGTCTTTAGGCCCTAATGTTGTACTGTTATAAACTTTGCATAAAACATCATGAAAATGCTTATGAAAATTATAGGCATTTTTTTATACTTGGTCAGTGCTTATTTAGAAATAATATGGATAAAATATAATTTTACGAAAACGTTATAGTAAAACACTTACATTTATGATAATCTATTTACGAAAACGTTATAGTAGATTTTGGGGGTCAGCATGTTTAAACAATACGAAACGTCTAAATATGGCGGTTATAGTCACAAATTAGTAAAAAATATCAATGAAAAACCAGAATTTAATTTACAAATGAATTCTGAGAAAACTTATCAATCTGTTGTTGGCTTTGGAGGCGCTTTCACTGAAGCAAGCGCGTATACATTATCAAAAATGTCTAAAGAAAACAGAGATAAGGTTCTAGATCTATATTTTAATTCTGAAACTGGACTTCGTTACAACTTAGGTCGCGTAGCGATACATAGTTGTGATTTTGCGTTAGAAAATTACACATATGTTGAAGAAAATGATGTTGAATTAAAAACATTTAATATTGAACGTGACTTTAAATGGGTTATCCCAATGATTAAGGATGCTGAAATGATTAGAAATGCATCCATTGAGATTTTAGCATCACCTTGGAGTCCACCTGCTTGGATGAAAACCAATAACGAAATGAATCACGGGGGTTCATTGAAACCGGAGTTTTTCCAACCTTGGGCAAACTATTATATTAAGTTTATCAATGCGTATGAAAATGCAGGAATCAATATTTTTGGCTTAACCGTTCAAAATGAACCAGCTGCTAAACAAGTGTGGGATTCATGTATTTATACGGCAGAAGAAGAAAGAGATTTTGTTAAAAATTACTTAGGCCCAACCTTACATAAAAGCGGTCACGAAGATAAAAAACTTATTATTTGGGATCATAATCGTGACATTTTAGTAGAACGTGCATCAACAGTACTTAGTGATATAGAAGCAAGTAAATACGTATGGGGTACGGGTGTTCATTGGTATGTTTCAGAGGCCTTTGAAAACTTAACTAAAGTTAAAGAACTATTTCCTGATAAACATTTGTTATTTACTGAGGGCTGTATTGAAGGTGGCGTTCGGTTAGGAAGTTTTGAAACCGGTGAAAGATATGCAAGAAACATGATAGGAGATTTTTCTAATTTTCTTGAAGGGTTTATTGATTGGAATTTAGTTTTAAATGAAATTGGTGGTCCAAACCATGTTGGGAATTACTGTGATGCACCAATTATATGTGATACAAAAAATGACGTTGTTCATGTTAATAGTACTTATTATGCAATTGGACATTTTAGTAAATATGTTGATGTAGGTGCTCTGCGCATCGATACAGATTTGGATCATGCTCATATTAAGCAAGTTGCTTTTAAAAATCCAAATGGATCTATCATTATGATTTTTCAAAATGAATCAGAAAAAGATGCGATTATAGCAATACCATATAAAAACGATAAACAATCGGTAAAAATCAGTAGACGCAGTCTATCAACGATTATCATTAAGGAGGATGTCTAGTGGCAGAATATTATTTTAAAGAGGGTAAGTTTATTATTGAAAATTATAATAATAAAAACCCATTTGCAAACTTCTTACCTAGTGTTGCAGGGAAAATGGGAATCCCTTTATGGGCGTTTTATGTAAACCGTGCACAAGGGATTAGTGGATACGGATTGCAAGATAAAAATCATCCTATCTCGGTATTTTCTCCAGCCAATAAAGCCTATGAATGTGTGGCTTTTGATGGATTTAGAACTTTTATTAAAACAGATCAAACATTATATGAAGCTTTTAAAGTGGATTCTAACTATCCACATAAAATGGCAATCGATCAATCATCATTTAGTATTGAAGAAGTAAACAGTGATTTAGGTTTACAAGTTAATGTAACTTATTTCGGATTGGCGAATGCGCCGATTGCTGGATTAGTTCGTAAAGTTGAAATCACTAATATCTCCTCCCATAGGTCCTCTTTTGAAATGCTGGATGGTATTGCGGAGATTTTACCATCTGGTATTCAAAACGAGGCATTCAAATCGGTTTCTAATGTGTTAGCAAGCTGGATTGATGTTAATCATTTTGATGATAATTTAGCTTTTTATAGATTACGCGGCTCTACAGGTGATAGTAGTGAGGTAAAAGAAGTAAAAGACGGGAACTTTTACTTAGGGTTTACAGAACAAGGACTCATTACACCGATTGTTGATAAGAACTTAGTTTTCGGACAAAACACAGCTAAATCTACGCCGTTACATTTTATGAACCACGGATTGGATGAAATTGTTGCTTCTCCTCAATATTTTGCGAATAAAATTCCATGTGGATTTATTCCAGTAAATGTTTCAATAGAAAAAGGAGAAACATTTGAACTTTATGCACTCAGTGGACATACAAAGGATATTGAACTCTTAAGAGAAGTTGTGAAGAATTTTGCTAAAAAAGAAATCATCGATCAAAAACAAATTGAAGCTGCACAAGTAATAGATGAGATGCTTAAAGATGTCCATACACAAACAGCTAATCCTGTATTTGATCATTATGTTAAACAAAATTATTTAGATAACATTTTACGTGGGGGCTACCCAGAAAAAATCGGAAACTCCATCTATCATTTATATTCTCGTCGCCATGGTGATTTAGAAAGAGATTACAATTTTTTTAGTTTAGCACCAGAATATTATTCACAAGGTAATGGAAACTTTAGAGATGTCTGTCAAAACAGAAGAATGGATTCATTCATTAATAAAGATGTAGAAAGATTTAATATTTATCAGTTCGCAAGTCTTATTCAACTTGATGGGTATAATCCGCTTTCAATTAATGGCATACTATTTACTTTAAAAGAGTCCATTGATCAAGAAGCTTTAGTCAACAGACATTTTGAATGTGATGCAAACGCGGTATTAGCATTTTTAAAAACACCGTTTACACCTGGAAAGATTGTTAACTATGTTGAAAGAAATAATTTACATGTTAAAACAGACACAGAAAGTTATTTAAATGACATTATTAATCATTCTACTTCTAGTATTAACGCAAACTTCGGAGAAGGATTCTGGATTGATCATTTTACCTATATTATCGATTTAGTTGAAACCTTTGAAAGTATTTATCCAGATAAAATGGATAAAGTATTGTTTAATGACACGGATTATGCGTATTTTGATTCACCGGTAAGTGTTAAACCGCTAAGTGAAAAGATTATGTTAAATTCAGAAAATAAAGTTAGACAATATAGCAGTTTAAGACATTTTGACCAAGAGAAGATAGAGTTACTAAAAATGAATCCTTACACCAGTAACTGGACTAAAATAAACGGTAAGATATATCAATCCAACTTATTCACAAAGTTACTAGTGTTAATATTAACTAAACATAGCAACCTTGACCCTGAAGGCTTCGGAATTGAAATGGAAGCTGAAAAACCAGGTTGGAACGATGCGATGAACGGCATTCCTGGATTACTAGGTTCTGGAGTATCTGAAACGATTGAATTATTAAGAATTATTGAGTTCATGTTGAAACATAAAAAATCTGATGTTATTACCTTACCGGTTGAGGTTTATAGTTTGTTTATAGACTTAAAACACGCAAGGTATTATGAAGACCGTGTAAAAGCGAAAGAAAATTATCGTGAAGCTATCAGATTTGGACTATGCGGCGAGTTAAAATCCTTTGCCCTTGACCAAGTAAATGATTACTTGATTGAACTTAGAGACCATATCCACCAAAGCATTAACACGCTTTATAAAGAAAATAATGGGATTATCCCAACCTTCCTTTATTACAAAGTGACAGATTATAAAGAACAGCATGATAAGGACACCGTTAAAAAATCAGCAAAAGGATATACACTTGTTGAACCATTAAATTACGAACGCGTGGCATTACCTGCATTCTTAGAAGCACCAGCAAGACTCTTTAAAACCGATTTTGATAAAGATAAACTCATTAAAATGCATGATGCGGTTTTAGATAGTGAGCTTTATGATAAAACACTTAAAATTTATAAAACTAGTGTTTCATTAGAAAATGAAAGTCATGAAATAGGAAGAATTCATGCTTTCACTAAGGGGTGGTTAGAACGCGAAAGTAATTTCTTGCATATGACGTACAAATATTTACTAGGATTACTTAAGGCTGGACTATATAAATCTTACTATGATGCAATTGATACAAATTTAGTTTGCTTCATGGACCCTGCCGTCTATGGACGTAGCACCTTAGAAAACTCAAGTTTTATTGCACCTACGAATAATCCAAATCCAATGATTCACGGACAAGGGTTCTTTGCAAGATTGAGTGGGTCTACAGTTGAAACAATCAATATGTGGGCAGTGATGATGACTGGTGGAGAGCCGTTTAAATACGAAAATGATCAACTTGTCTTTAAATTAGAACCAAAGCTAGATAAAAAATTCTTTAAAGAAGATAAAACACTCAGTTTCACCTTCTTAAAAGATATAGAAGTGACCTATATTAATGAAAGTATGGATCACACCTATGAACACTGCAACATTTACAAGATTGAACTAATTAACAATGGGGTTACGACCACCCATCACAGCAACACTTTAATAGGTGAAGTTGCAAGTGATGTAAGAAATGGTCTTTATAACAAAATAAATATATATATGAACCAATAGGAGGAAAAAAAGTTATGAAAAAAGTTTTATTGCTTGTCTTAACATTGTTATTCGCATTTAGTTTGACTGCATGTCGTAGAACACCTGCACCAATTGAATGTGATGACAACCAAACCCTCATCGATGGTGTGTGTGTCGATAACGACATTACGCCACCTGTCTTAACCGGTGTGGTAGATGTAACGATTTATCTTGATGAATCATTTGATCCACTTGCTGGTGTAAGTGCAATTGATGATGTTGATGGCGATATTACAGATCAAATCGTTATTACTGGGACTGTAAATACAGGAGCTGTAGGAACTTACTTCTTACGTTATGTAATTGAAGATAGCGCTGGAAATAGAACTGAAAGAACCCGTTATGTTACAGTGACATTTGACCCATCACTTATTGGTGATGAGTTCGTTCCAAATGGTGACTTCTCACTTGGTATGGCTATGTGGACAACTACCACTGGCTTAGAAGGTGGAAACGGAACCTTTGAAGTTGTTGACGGAGAACTCAAAATTACTGTTACTGGCGTTTCAGGTGGACTTTGGGAACCACGTCTAGAAAACAAAGGACTTACTTTTGAACAAGGTAAATTCTATGAAGTAGAATTCCAAGCAAGAGCAGAAGCGCCACGTGCGATTCATGTTCAAATTGGTGAGTTGCTAGATGGCCCACCATGGTTTACTAACTTTAAAACAGGACAAACGACTATTTTTGACTTATCTACTGAAATGCAAACATTCAGTTTTGTATTCAGTATGTCTTTAGCAACAAATACTAATGGTGCTGTTATATTTGAAATGGGATCTGTTCCCATGTCAGATAGTACTATGGGTACATTACTCACAACAATTTATTTAGATAATGTTGTCATCAGAGAAGTTGAAGAATTTGAAGATGACATTCCACCAGTTATTTCAGGTGCAGGAAATCGTTCATTAGTTCAAGGAACTCCATTTGATCCTATGGCGGGTGTTACAGCATTTGACAATGTCGATGGTGACTTAACAGATGAAATCGTTGTAACTGGTACCGTTGATGTTGATACAATTGGTGAATATACTTTAACCTATACTGTCAGTGATGAAGCGGGTAATGAAACAGTAGTTACACGTGTTATTACTGTCGTTGAACCAGTCATCGATGACGAACCTAAATCAGCTGATTATGGTTGGCGTGCGTTCGTAAATGATTGGGAAGGTTCAGCAGCCACTTTAGAAGTTGTAGATGGAGAATTAGTGTTCTCACCTACTACTGTTGCAAGTATGGATGCAAGCTGGAAACTTCAAGTAATCCAAGATGCACAAGCGTTCGGTTATGGTGAAGAAAATGAAGGTCATATGGCATTACTAGCTGGTAGAACTTACCGTGTTACATTTGATGCACGTGCTACTGTTGCTGGGAATATTAAATTAGCAATCGGTCATGATGTAGGCGGATGGACAGGATACTTTGAAAGTGATCCAATCGCAATCACGACTACTATGGAAACAATTACTGTAGAGTTTACATTAGATTCTGAGCTTAATACTGCAATTCTTGCACAGTTCAAACTAGAACTTGGTTTATTATTTGCAGGAACTGATGGAACAGAATCATTTATCTTAGATAACGTGAAGATTGAATTATTAGAAGACGATGTATTTGTTGATACTGATTTAATTGTTAATGGTACATTTACTGCTGAAGAAGTTGGTCCAACTGGTCCAGCATTCGGATGGCGCCCATTCTTAAATGATTGGGAAGGTACTGCAGGAACTTTAACGATTGTTAATGGTCGCTTAGTACTTGATTTAACTAGTGTAAACAGTTCGGATAATTGGCATGTTCAAATTATTCAAGATGCTTATGCACTTGGTACTGGTGAGGACAATGTTGGTTCAATGGTATTTGAAGCGGGTAAAACGTACCGTGTTACATTTGATGCACGTGCAAGTGTTGCAGGTGAAGTTAACTTTGGCATTACACACTTTGTTGGTGGATTCACAGCATACCATATGGAAAACTTTACTGTTGCAAGAACTTGGGAATCATTTGAAATTATTTTTACATTAGATGACCCAGAAATGGATTATTCAAACCCAGCTCAGTTTAAATTTGAAATGGGTGCATTATTTGCAAACGAAGTAGACGGTCAATTCTTTTTAGATAATATTGTTCTTGAAGTATTAGAAGGAGAAGAATATGTTGCGACTGATTTACTTGTAAATGGTGATTTCTCTATTACTGGTGAAGAAGATGACGATGAAGAACCAGCACCAATTACTTCTTATTATGGATGGCGTCCTTTCATCAATGATTGGGAAGGTTCAGAAGGATCATTTGAAGTAGTTGACAATCAATTAATTTATAATATTACAGCAATTAGCACAATGGATGAAAATTGGAAAATCCAAATTATTCAAGATGCATTTGCACTTGGAACTGGACCAGATAATGCAGGTTCAATTGAAGTAATCGAAGGAAAAACATATCGTTTAACTTTTGATGCAAAAGCAAGTGTTGCTGGAAATATTACTGTTATAGTTGGTCATTCAGTTGGTGGATTCACACCGTACTTTATGGACAGTGAAGTAGCAATAACAACAGAAATGCAAACATTTACTTTGGTATTTACATTAGATGATCCAGAAATGGATTACACAGTTTTAGCACAACTTAAATTAGAAATGGGTATGTTATTTGCAGGGGCTGATGCACCACAATCATTCACATTAGCTAATGTTATGTTAGAAGTACTAGAAGGTGACGTGTATGTAGATGCTGAACAAATCGTTAATGGTAACTTCGATATGGAATTACCTGTTGATGACGATGACGATGATGAAATAGAAATTACTAACACTTATGGTTGGCGTGCATTCACAAACTTCTGGGAAGGTTCAGAAGGTGAAATTACAGTTGTTGATGGAGAATTAGTATTCGATATCTCAATAATTAGTGTAATGGACGAAAACTGGAAACTTCAAATTATTCAAGATGCATTTGCACTTGGAACGGGTGCAGATAATGAAGGTTCAATTCAATTTGAAGCTGGTAAAACTTACCGTGTTACATTTGATGCAAGAGCTAGTGTTGCTGGAGATTTTACTTTAGCAATCGGGCATTCAGGTGGCGGATGGACAGCTTATCATATGGCAACACTTGGTGTAACTACAGAAACACAAACATTTACTGTAGAATTTACATTAGATGATCCAGAAATGGATTATACAACTTTAGCACAATTTAAACTAGAAATGGGATTATTATTCGCAGGTGAAACAAGCGGACAATTTATCTTAGATAACGTTTTAATTGAAGTGTTAGTGGATCTAGATTATGTAGATGCTGAGTTAATTATTAATGGAACATTTGATATTGCAGATCCTGATTTA